>CAYXFF010000057.1:7801-10574 GCA_964464185.1 uncultured Syntrophaceae bacterium
CTCCCCAAGGGACCCAAAATGGATTTCATTATCCAGAAGGCCGCGGAACTCGGCGTGAGCAGGATCATCCCCTTCGATTCCTCCCGCTCCATACCGAAACTCACCGCGGACAAGGCCCGCTCCAGGACAGCCCGGTGGCAGAAGATCGCCCTTGAGGCCTGCCGGCAATGCCGAAGAGGAGACATCCCGGAGGTCACGGAGATTCACTCCTTCCATGAGGTGCTTGAAATGCCGGGGAAGGATGACTTGAAACTCATTTTCTGGGAGGAGGAATCGGGTATGGGAATCAAGGATGTCCTGCGGAACAATGCTGCTCAGAATACCGGCGACTTCTTTGCTATCATCGGACCCGAGGGCGGATTTTCGAAGGATGAAGTGGAAGCGGCCCTGAGACAGGGCTGTCTATCGGTGAGCCTGGGGCGCCGGGTGCTGAAAGTGGAGACGGCGTCCATAGCCATCCTCGCCATCCTCCAGTACGAAAGAGGTTCCCTGGCGGGCAAGGTTGAAAGTAAGAGGGCGGTATGATTGTATTTCAATACGGCGGATTCGGACGGCGGGTCATCGCCTTTGTCATCGACAATATCTTCCTCCAGGTCGCCGCCCTTTTCGTCACGATCATTGGATTGCTCGTCATCGGTATTGACGTCGAAATGCTGACCACGGGAAGCGGCACCCTGCTCAACTCCTACTATGCCACGGCCGTCGTGATGAACCTTTTCTATTTCACCTATTTCCACGGCACGACGGGACAGACCATAGGGAAACGAATGCTAGGGATGAAAGTCATCCAATCCACAGGGGAGCCGATGCGCGTGGGCGTGGCCTTCCTGAGATGGGTCGGATATTTTTTGTCAGGCCTGATTTTTTATCTCGGCTTCCTCTGGATCGCCTTCGACGGCAGGAAACAGGGCTGGCATGACAAGATCGCGGGAACCTGTGTCATCAAGGTCGGCCCGCTTCAGCAGGAACAGCCCGGCCTCTTTTGAAAAATGCCTTGACAAAAGAGGGGATTTTTTATAGTTAAGGCGCCTTATCATTACGCAATACACGACCTGTGGGTCGGTAGCTCAGTCGGTAGAGCATCGGACTGAAAATCCGAGTGTCGGCAGTTCAATTCTGCCCTGACCCACCATGAAATCAAGGGGTTACGAGTCTCAGGGCTGGCTTGTGACCCCTAATTTTTTGTGATTGTGCTAAATTTGTGCTAAATTCGTTCTGGATTCTATCCATGACTTCGATTCCCGGCCTTAAACTTTCGGAATAGTGGTGTGCATACCGCATGATCATCGCGGTCGTTTTCCATCTCCCCAATTTCTGAACTGTATAGAGATCCACACCATTTTGAACCAACCGAGTCGCAAAAGTATGACGCAAGTCGTGAAAGCGGAGTTCCTCAATCCGCGCCTTCTCTGTGGCTGAGCTGAAGGCCCTGAATACGTTGCGATTGAGAAATCTGGTTTGATTCTCGCTGGTAAACACAAGGTCATCTCTCTTATGATGATTTTTTGCCTTCTCCCGGAGAATTTGCATAACGGTCTCGTTAAGCGGCAGGGTATCAATCCCCTTGTTCTTCTGCTCGGAGATGGTCACGGTCCTTCGCGTCAAATCGATCTGCAACCATTTCAGGTCTAAAATCTCGCTTTCACGAAACCCGGTATGGATTGCGAAAATGATTATCTCCTTCAGCCATTTCGGGGCTACAGCCAGGAGGCTCTTTTCTTCATCCAGAGTCAGCCATCGCTCGATCTGATTATGAACCCTTTCCTTAGAGACCTTCTTGACTGGGTTTTCCTTCACCAGTTCCCATTCCCTTATGGCGATGTTGAACGTATGGCTCATGAGGGTCAGTTCATAATTGATTGTTCTGGGGGAAGCATCTTCTCCCCTCCTCTTGATCTTATACTTTACGATGTCCTTGGAGCTGATCTCCAAAACGGGAAAGTCCCTGAAATGATCAAGCAGGTGTTTAGCCAGACTCTTGTCCCTTATATGGGACTTCGGCGCCTTGTTGAGGGCGGAATATTCAACCAGGTATTTTTCAATCAAATCCCCGAACGTGTAATCCTCTCCTGGTAGCCGCTCGAACCACTTCCCTTCCGCTATTTCCCCTTTTATTTTGTCAAAGATCCGTTGAGCTAACTTCTTGTCGGCAGTTTCGGTCGAACGCCGGATCTGCCTCCCATTGTGAGTAAATCTCATCCACCAGATCTCGCCTCTTCGAAAAATTCCCATATTCAGACCTCCTTTCCGAGGCCCTTGATCTGGTCTGATTTCCCGTGGTCAGGAGTATATTCCTCGCGCTTGCTCTCGTCAATCGTCTTCTTCACAAGCCTGTCAATATCTGTGATTGTTTGTGAGGTCTTTTGGATTCTTCTGACCCGATCCGGAATTCCTTTGTTTTTTTTCCGATATTTCTCAAGCCATGCCTCAACTTCGCTCTTCTTGAACCTGACAAGGTGCCCTATCTTGAAGTGCGGGATTTCGCCGGTTTCGACCTTGGCATACAGGGTCTTCCGTTTAATGCTAAGATATTCCGAAAGCTGACCGACGGTTAACAGGTTTTCATTTTCCGATGTTTGGTCCATGCCGATGAGATCTCCGAATTAGTGCAAAAGGGTTCAATAATCTCCCAATATATCCCTTAAACCGCCGGATGGTTCACGGCTTGAGGGTTTCTTTTTGTTTTCTTCCGATACCGCGTTCGGTCTTTCCGTCGAAAATAGCTCACAGACCTCCCGGCCACCGGCGCTTTCAAAGTACACCTTAAGCGCTC
>CAYXFF010000058.1:0-10414 GCA_964464185.1 uncultured Syntrophaceae bacterium
GACACACGGATATCCATGCGGTTCTGGAGGACGGGCGGAAAGGAGATGTGGGAGACGTAAAGTTTTCCGCAGTATTCATATCCGGGATAGAGGATGTTGCCGCGCTTGGGGAGGCCGAAGGCAATCGTCGAATGGGCCTTCACGGCGGCGCCCAGGACGTTGCCCGTGTCGCCTTCAATGCCTGAAGGGATGTCGAGGCTGTAGACCCGCCGTCCCTTTTCGTTGACAAGGTCAATGACCTCACGGTAGAGCCTTTTCACATCGCGGGTGAGTCCCGTCCCGAAGATCGCGTCTATGACGGCGTCTGCATGGGCGATGTGGGCACGGATCGAATCGGCGGTTTCCACGGAACGCATCTCGAAGGGAAGCCGTTCCGCGATCTCGGCATTTTTTTTCGCCGCACCGCCGAATTTTCCCGGATCGCCGAGGATGAAAACCTTGACGGTGCCGCCGCCGGAGAGAATCTTTCGTGCCACGACCAGTCCGTCGCCGCCGTTGTTCCCGACGCCGCAGAGGACAACGAAGGTCCTGTCACGGATTCCCGTTTCCTTCGCGATCACGCGATACGCCGCCTCTCCCGCGTTTTCCATGAGAATCTCTTCGGGTATCCCGTATTTCTCCGTGGCCTCGCGGTCCAGGGATCGCATCTCCCGCACACTGCTCACTTTCATTTCAGTGCTCCTTCCAGGATGTTCTTCCGTTGGTCCTCTTCCCGCCGCGGCGTGGCCCCGACCTTCAGCCGCTGCTTGAAGGTAAAATACGCGAAAGATTGGTTCTTTTTCAAGGCGATTTTCATGGAAAAGTATTTCAATATTTCCATCATGAAGTCGATGCGGGAATCGAATTTCTCCGGTATCAGGACATTGAAGTCCTCTTTGGTGACGGCGTCTGTTGTCTCCATGTCCGGCAGGCCGAGGATGGAGGAGGCCGCATCGTCGAGACCCGCAAGATACCAGCTTTCAATTTCCTTGATGACCACCCGTATCCGGCCGCCGTCGATATTGCGGAACCGGTCCAGAATACGCTGTTTTTTTGCCGTAACACAGGGTTCCTGGTCGATATCGGCAACGAGGATATAATCGTTGTCGGAGGCCCGGATGCCCCTGAGGAGATTAACCACCTTGGATTTCTTGAGTGTGGCGTAGGTCCTGACCTCCACGCGGTTGTAGTTTTTTTCAAGAAGCGGCTTAAGAACAGCCTCGAAGAACCTCGCGTCGCTGCCGCCTTCCACCCAGATGAAGAGCTTACGTCTCATGATTGTCCTGATCCAGCAGATTCTGGATGAAGAGATCTTCGATACCGACTTCGTGTTCCAGGAAGGTGCGGACCTCTTTTCGTTCTCCGGGCTTGGAGATGGTTGAAAATCCTTCCCTGCCGCGTGAGATGAGGATGATGTTTTTCAGCTCCGCGCACTTGACAATCTCCGGATGATGGGTGGTGACCAGAATCTGTTTGTTTTCAGCGGCTTCCTTCATCATGGTCACGACCTTTGGAATGAGGAAGGGATAGAGGCTCTTTTCCGGTTCCTCGATGATGAGGAAGGATTTGTCTTCGAAGTAGAGGGCGATGATGAGGGCCGTGATTATGATGGTCCCGTCGGAGACCACGTCGGCGGGGAAGTAGAGATCCCGGGAGTACACCTCCCGCATCTTGAAGAGGAGAGAGCTGTCGCCGAGCTTCTCCACGTTGAGGTCCTCGACAAAAGGAAGAGAATTCCGGATCAGGTTCGTGAATTTTCTTTTTTTCTCCCGGTCCGCGGTGATTTCTTTGAGAACCAGGGCCAGATTGCTTCCGTCTTCCTCGAGGTCCCGTTTTCCGGTCACGGAGACGGACTTTTTAGGCAGTCTGGGATCGAAATCGTAGATCGCCATTCTTTCGAAAAACTTTTCAAAGCGATGGACGAACTCAAAGAAAGGGGTTTCGAGAAGAAGCGCGTCGGGCCGCAGCCGTTCGTCTTTGAAAAAGGCAGGGACGATATCGTCGGAATCCAGGGGGACGTTCCGGGGCAGGTCCAGTTTGTAATCAATTTTCCCTTTTCTGTTCGTTAAGACACTCTGTCCGTGCCCCAGCGTTGTTCCTCCCGCGGTCTTTTTTCCCGGGCCCGGGCCGGGCGGGGCAAGAAATTCCAGGGATTTTGCCAGAGAATCCTCGACGACGGTAAAGCCCTTCCCTCTCTTGTGAAACCGGATGGCGAATTCATAAACCACGTCGTGAATCCGTATGCCGATGTTTCTTCTCTTCAATTCCAGGCCGGCGTCGTATACGATCTTGAAGCGCATCACCTCGGAAGACGCGAGCCGCGTATTTCGGACATAATCGCTTCCCCCCTGCAGGGATATGGCGTTGTTGAGACCGTGGTTGGCGATGTCTCTCAGGAAGCGAAAGATCTGAATGAAATTGGATTTGCCCGAAGCGTTCGCGCCTATGATGACATTGAACCGGCCCAGCCTTTCGATGCGGGCGTCCTGGAAGCTCTTGAAGTTTGAGATGTGGAGGTCTTTAATCATCATGGCGGATCGTTCTCCTGCCTTCAGGTCTTCTTCTTGACCTCCCCGTCGAGCCATTTCAGATAATCCTCACTGCCTCCTGAAACGGGCAGGGCGATGATCTCTGGGGTCTCGTAAGGGTGAATCGCCTTGATCTCTTTTTCAAGTTCGTCGTAAAGATCTTCACGGGTCTTGATGAAGCAGAGCCATTCCTCCGATTTTTCAATCCTGCCCTGCCATCGGTACGTGCTCACCACGGGTCCCATGATCTGGACACAGCCGGCGACTTTCTTCTCAATCAGCGTACGGGCTATATTTTCGGCATCTTCTTTCTTGCCCGTCGTCGTCAAGACCTGGATATGATTGTCAGGAGTCATGACCTCATCCGCTTTTCATCTTTTTCACGAGCATTGCAACGCGATTTCCCAGTTTCGCCGCGTGGGCGGCCGTCTCTTTATCGGGGGCACCGACGCAGGAAACACCGTAGTGGCCTGTCGCGTCTATGGGGTCGCCCACGATGATCATGCCGTAGATCAGGAGGGCCTGAAGGATCCCCATCATGGTGGTTTCCTTGCCTCCCGAAGGGTCGGCGGAAGTGGCAAAGGCCGCGCCGATCTTGTTCTCCATTTTCCTGCGGACGCCCACGTACTTGTCGAAGACCGCCTTCATCTCCGCCACCATCCCGCCGAAATAGACGGGGGATCCGGCAATGACGCCGTCGGACTGGACGAAGTCCTCCTTCGAGATTTCCTGGACGGGTTTGACCACGCACCGGACCCCTTCCACTTCCCGGACACCCCGGGCGATCTCATCGGCAAGTTTTTTCGTGTTGCCCGTTCGGGAATAGTACATGATCAGGACCTGCATGCCGTCACCCCCACTGATTTTATGGGCAAAAACTGTCAAATTTTATATCTTATTTTTTCTGAAAATGAAAACAGTTATTGTTCCCCGACCCTTCCCGTCATCCGCACGGCGATGAGCCCCAGGTTGCCGCCGAAATAGCGGCGGGACTCGGCCACGGACGCTCCCCGGCGGGCCACCCAGGCGGATGCGCCGCCTGTATTCATGAATTCACTGTAATGATAATAATGGGGCGGATAGATGGCGTCCATCCGGTGTTCAATGAAATGGATGGCGGCGTGTCCGAGACGGGAATAGATCCCCGGCTTTTCAGGGACGGTAAAATCGATCAGAATCAGCAGCCCCCCCGGACGGATCGCCTTCTCAAGTTCGTCCCATACCCGTTCGCGAAGAACAGGATCCATCTCGTGAAAAACGAATCGCAGAACGGCGGCATCGAACAGGGGCTTGAAGGGGAGGCGCCCGCCGTCGGCCAGGACCAGGGGAAAGGGCGTCGGTTGATTCGCCGCCGCCCGCGCGCAATGGAGCATGGAGGGCGATATATCGATGCACACGGGACGAAAGCCCTGGTCGGTCAGGATTCGGGAGAGGTCGCCGGCCCCGCACCCCAGGTCCAGGATCCTTGACAGGTCATATTTTTCAAGAATGCCGGCGAGGTCCTCTCGGATGCTGCCAAGGAACCCTTCCATCAGCCGGCCGAAGAGCGGGAAGAATTGTGCGATGCCTTTGTAGGGATCGGATGACGGTTGCAGGGGAACCATGATCACCCTCTCTTTTCAACCCGACTTCAGAAGCCTCTGCCAGCGTTCAACATGCCCCACTTCGTCGGAACGGTTTTTTTCCACTATTTTCCGCGTGTCTTCATCCCAGTCAACAGTCTCGAGAAATTCTCCATAGTGCTGCACGGCTTTGGACTCGAGCCAGATCGCCGCTTTCAGGATGGCTGTCCTGCCGAGAAGCCGGGACGTGTAGCCGATGAAGAAGCCCGCCATCCAGAAGGCCCACCTCAACTTCCACGGTTTCCATCCAAACTCGTAGAGCCTCGCTTGAAAGTCCTGGAGATGGGTCAGCTCGTTCGTCATGGCGGCGATGAGCTGGCGGTTGAATTCCGACGGTTCATCGGTGAGCTGAAACTTGTAAATATTCTGGGCCATGACTTCCAGGGTGTGGAGGGTGAGCAGGGTCGTTTTGATCCTGTTCAATCGGTCGGGGGGCATCCCTTCCCCGCGGAAACGGAAATCCTCTATCCTCAGTTCGGGACGAATGAGAGATTTGTCGTAAGCGGTCATGAGACTTTCTCCTTTATTCAAACCGGACATCGTCAAAATTGATATGACCCCAGCCTCCGCTGGATGCGTCGATTAGCCTGATCTGGGCCATCTGCCCCTGATAGGCGGAGACATTCCATTTCACGCGGATCATGGTTTCGGTGCAATGGCCCGTGGCCTTGAGCACGACCTGCCCGTTCACAAGAAGCTCCACCCGTTCCGTGTTCATATCGCATCCGCCGCCGATCAAAAAGCTGAGGGTTGGTTTCGTGATGGTAAAGGGCTCTGATGTCAGGGTTCCCTGGGGACCGTCTCCCTGGATCTGGCCGGGCGGATCGGACGGCCGGTGCCGGTTTTCATAACCGCCGATCCAGTAATTTCCCTGATGATTCGAGGGCTGTCCGCGGTGACGTGCGGTGGGATTATCGCCATAGGTCGGCTGGGTTGAAAAGGCATCCCCCGTGGCCACCCAGCCGTTAAGATCGCCGCTTTCAAAATCCCAGGTAATGCTGCCGGCCGAGGGTTTCGCTCCCTCTTCGAAGGATATGCCGAGGACGTCCTCCTTGTTGACGGGAAGCTGAATCACTCTTCCGTCTTTGAGAAAAACCGCCATTCCCGCAAACGCAACGGATGTGATTGAGAGAATGAGAACGGCAGAGAAAAAGAATCGCCAGAATGTTTTATTCGATGCCTTCATGGTATTCCTCCTTTTTTCATTTATGTCACCCTCATTTTTTATGTTCCGGATTCCCGGAGAACCGCTGTTTCTCCGCCAGGACCACGGAGGTTTCGATCTGGCGTTCCGGAATGTTCCAATACTTTTTCAGCAGGCGGTCTTTTTCTTCCTCCGTGACCTGCCTGAATCCCTGCTTCTCGTAAAATCGGATCGCCCAGCGGGCCGAAGCCCAGGTGCCGACCAGCATGGGGTGGTCCGTCTGTTCCCTGAGAAAGGAAAAAAGCCTGCGCCCCATTCCCAGATTCTGCTTTTCCGTGCGGACGTACGCGTGACGGATGAGGCTGACATCGAGGACACTTTGAATGCCCATGACCGCCGCGAGCGTTCCCTCGTCCTCGTATCCCCAGAAGACGACGCCGGCCTCGATCTCCTCTTTCAGATGCTCCCGCGACATGTAGGGGTCATGCCAGCGGTCTTCGGGAATCACTCCTTTGTAAACCCGGGCCGCATCGTTTATGATCTCGAAAATAGTTTCAAAGTCGCCTTCGCTGCAGCGTCTAATCATGGTTCAACTCATGCCGAAACGCCCGTCCGATGGTCGTCGAGTCAGGACTTTCGGCTTCCCGAAGCCGTTTTTCTCTGGATCGTCGAACGTTTTCTGATCAGGTATATCGCAATTCCTCCCAGGATCATGAGGAGGCACAGAAGCTGTCCCATGGTCAGGGGGCCGAAAATGAACCCGAGCTGTGCATCGGGCTCCCGGAAAAATTCGATGACCAGGCGCACGAATCCGTAACCGGCTATGTAGAGGGCGAGCATGAACCCGTCGAAGGGACTCTTCTTCCGGATGCCCCAGAGGATCGCGAAGAGGAACAGGCCTTCGAAAAAGGCCTCGTAAAGCTGAGAGGGGTGCCGGAGCTGGCGGGACGGATCGAGAGGAAAATACATTCCCCAGGGGACCGTGGTCGCCCGTCCATAGAGTTCCCCGTTGATGAAATTGCCGATCCTGCCGAAGGTGTATCCCAGGGGAACAGCGGGGGTGACGAGATCGGCGAGATTCCAGAAATCGATCTTGTATCTGCGGCAGAAGATGACCGCCGCGATAAGAACGCCGAGGGCGCCTCCGTGATAGGACATTCCGCTGATCCCGACAAATCGGAAGCCCCCGTTGAAATCGAAGGGCAGCAGGATTTCCATGGGATGATGCAGGTAGTAGCCGAAGTTGTAAAAGAGAACATAGCCGAGTCTTGCTCCCAGGATCAGGCCGGTGATGATCCATATGAAGGCGTTCTGGATCGTTTCCATCGAGTACGGGTATCGCTCTGTTTTGATGCGATGGGATACAAGAAAATAGGTGAGAAGGAAAGCGACAATGTACATGAGGCTGTAGTAGCGGAGTTGAAAAGACCCGATTTCAAAAAGGTAGGGGCGGAAATGGGCGGGCAGATGCTGCCAGAAATGGATCAATGCTTCCACGGGATTCCTTTCAGGACTTGAGCGCGCCGGAGCAGGACGCGGCGATCGTGGACGTGTTCACGACGGAGAGGCTCCCGCATCGGGGGCATGCAACATTTCCGACTTCATCGATCTGGCGCGTCATTTCAAACACACATCCGCACTCTTCACATTTATATTCACAAATCAGCATAGCTTGTTGCAAATTTCTAAAGCGAAGACAGTGGTCGTTCAAAAATCTGTATTTTTATGACAACCTTGTTTACAGGCTATTCAAAAGCTTGTCCCGTACTTTATACGGGATATCCAGATGCGAGGCCCCCGATGGTTCGACAGGCTCACCATGACAAGCAGCAGGGCCTGTCCCGTGCTTGACACGGGAAAGGATTCGGGAAGCATGCAGACGCCGTCCACGCCCTTCGAATTACGCAGGATAAACTCCAGCGGGGATGGGTGTTTTTCAATAGCCTGTCAGTATGCTTCGCCCTTGATGTCTTCCACATAGTGCTGCGCGGAAACAGCCGCCGTCGCTCCGTCGCCACAGGCGGTGACGACCTGGCGAAGCGTCGTGTTCCGGCAATCCCCGCAGGCGAAAATACCTTTGGCCGATGTTTTCATGGAAGCGTCGGTCAGAATATAGCCGCCCTTGTCCACGTCCACGGTACCCCGCAGGAAATCCGTATTCGGATCGAGGCCGATGAGCATGAAGACGCCGTCCACGGGGAGCTCCCGCCTTTGCGACGCCGCTTGAACGTCCCGGATCACCACCGAGGTCACGGCATCGTTTCCCTTGATCTCCTCCACGACGGCATTCCAGGCAAAATCGATCCTGGGGTTTGCCAGGGCCCGGTCCCTCAATATGGCCGTGGCCCGCAGCCGGTCACGGCGATGAATGATCGTGACCTTTTTGGCGAAGTTTGTGAGATAGATGGCCTCCTGCACGGCCGTATCGCCTCCCCCGACGACGGCGATGGTCTTGTCCCTGAAGAAGGGCGCGTCGCAGGTCGCGCAATAGGAAATCCCCCGTCCGACGAAGGCATCTTCTCCCGGCACGCCGAGCTTTCGCCAGGATGTTCCCGTGGCGATAATGACAGCAAGGGCCTGATAGTTCACGCCCCCCGCGGCGACTTCCCATGCCGGGATCGCCGACAACTCTTTCCTGCCGAGGGAGGTCACGTCTGCCGTGGTCGTCTTCGTCCCGAATTTTTCTGCCTGTTTCCTGAATCGGTCGACGAGGTCGAAACCGCCGATCCCTTCGGGAAAGCCGGGGTAATTTTCCACAAGCTCCGAGTAGGAGATCTGACTCATCGTGGTGCCGCCTTCAATGAGAAGCGTCCTGAGCCCGGCCCTGGAGGCATAGAGTCCCGCCGTGAATCCCGCCGGTCCGCCTCCGATGATAAGGATGTCCAGGACATTTTCCGGTAGGTGAATGTTTCCCATGCGCGTCACCCCGTTCGATGAAATAGATCGACTTTCACTTTAAACAATCCTCCTTCATATTTCAAATGAAATCGGCCCTCCGGCGCCGTGTCCATCAGCCGCCGATCACCTCGCAGCGGGGACCGAGAAGCGACGCGATCCTTTTCATCTTATCTTCCGGCACGGCCCTGACGAAGGATTCGGCCGCCGTCCTGTCCAGGGTGTTCAGCTGAATCCTGTCCGGTGACAGGCGCTCCGCGCGGGTCCTGATTTTCAGAATGTTCTCTTCCTCCGCATTCACGCCTTCAACAAGAAAGACTTCCAGCCACAGGGTGCCGGTGTATGATTCCCGGAGCGCCGAGAGTCCCCGAACCATTTTTTCGAAGGAGATATCCTTGTGCGGCCTGTTGATGCACTGAAAGGTCGTGTCGTCACCGGCATCGAGAGACGGAATGATGAGGTCCGCGTCCTGAACCGACGCCCGCACGTCTTTCATCCAGAAGAGAGAGCCGCTGGTCAGAAGGGCGACAGGAATGTCCGTCATTTCCTTGATCCCGCTGATGACCTCGCCGATGCGGCTGTGGAGCGCCGGCTCGCCCGCGCCGGCCAGCGTGATGTGATCCGGGGGAGAGATTTCCTCGAGGCTTTCCCGGATTTCCCGAAGGATATCCTTCGACGGAGTATAGTCTTCCGGGGTTGCGCTTTTGTGAGTGGTTCTTCCCAGTTCGCAGTAGATGCAGTCGTAGGGACAGGTCTTGAAGGGAACCAGGTCCACCCCCAGTGATCGCCCCAGTCTTCTGGATCTTACGAGATAGGTAAAGAACCGGCGCCTGCTTCTCTCTTTCACTTTCTATTCTTTCTCTTTCAGGAAGCGCGCTTCGATCAAATCTGCGAGGCCCTTGACGTCATTGAGATCCAGGCAGGGAACGCCCCTGTCCAGGGGCACGTCGCTGACGATGGCGATCAGATTATCTTCCCGGGCGCAGAGGGGTTCCTGTTTCAGAACCTCTCGGAAGACCTCAATTTTGGGATAGGGATTTCCCTTGAAGCCTTCGGAGAGAATAATATCCACATGGCGGATATAGCGATCTCTCAATTCGGAAATCGTCGGGTCCCCTTCCGCGTCTTCCATGACGGCAATTTTCCCCGGCGAAGCGAGAACGGTTATCCTGGCTCCGGCCTTTCTGTGCCGCCAGCTGTCCTTCCCTTCGTGATCGATCTCAAAACCGTGAAGGTTGTGCTTGATCGTTCCCACCCGGTAGCCCCGGCGGTTCAGCTCGGGGATCATTCTCTCGATGAGGGTGGTCTTCCCCGTATTGGATCGGCCCGTGATGGAGACAATGGGAATCATGCGTCCCGTCCCTTGAGAAGGTTCACAAACCAGAGATGGGGCCTCATTTCCGGTGTCCCTCCCCCTTCTCCAATGATCTGCATGATTTTTCGTGAGTAAGGTGAGACGGCTCCGCCGAGATGGGTGACGGGCGTGCCGGAGAATATTTCCATGCATAAAGGCGTGGAGGGACCGAGAATGGCCACATGTCTTGCATGGCCAAGCGCCCCAAGAGTTTCTTCCAGGGTGTCGTTTAAAAGCGACGTGGCGGTGATGATGGCGACCGTGCATGTTTTCAAAATGTTTTTTTTCTCTCTTTTTCCCACAACGGCAATGCGTGACGGATCCCGTTCAATTATGGAGAGGGTCGCACCTGTCGCTTGAATCTTCGGCACCAGCGGAGGGAAGAAACCCACCATGGCGACCCGATCCTGCGGCGTCAGCATCATGAGGGTGAGCGTATCTTCTTCCTTTCGCTCGGCCAGGTCGGGGCGGAGGATGGCGTTTGCCGTGGCCAGGCCCAGGGCTTTCTCCAACGGGTTTTTCCCTTCCACGAGGCATGTCACCAGACGCGAGGCGGGCGCGTTCATCAGCGTTCCCGCGTCTGCCCGGCGCGAGCATCCGGGCGGGAGTTCATTCAGCAGCAGGGCCGCGAGCCCCAGGCGGTCATCCCACACCCGCACGCCCACGTATCCGATTCCGATGCGCACCTCCTGAATGGGAAACATGTCCGCCTCGTCAAACACTTTTTCTGTCAGTCGCTTCAGTATTTCACCTTTCTTCATTCCGTCATCCCTTGAACGTTCGTATAATTTTATTATTCCTGTAATTCCGCGCAGTCTGTCTGAACGCGCAAAAGCATACCTTATCTCGTTCAACCCTACAATAGAATCTTATGGATCTGTCGTTCAGATTT
>CAYXFF010000059.1:0-3379 GCA_964464185.1 uncultured Syntrophaceae bacterium
AATTTTTCTTGATGGCATTCGCTGCTGGAATATTAACACTAAGAAAGGGAGGTATCGATTATGGCGTTAGACTTTAATTTAACAGAAGAACAAAAGATGCTTGAGGATAGCGTGTACAAATGGGCAATGGCTTGGTTGGAACCCCAGATGGAACATGCTTATGAAGTGGACGAGATGCCTAAAGACATTTTCAAGGAGCTCGCCAACCTCGGCGTGAACGGCATCGTATTTGAGGAAAAGTATGGCGGCGCTGCCCTCGGTTACATTGAGACCCTGCTGGCTTATGAAACGATAGCGAGAGTAAGCAACGCCCTTTCCATGACCGTCGGCGCAAGCCAGACCCTCTGCTTCGACAACTTCCGGCGAAATGCCTCTGAAAAACAGAGACTGGAAGTTCTTCCCAAGTCCTGCACCGGCGAGTACATCGGCTGTCTCGGGATCACCGAGCCCAATGCCGGTTCGGACGCCATGAGCATGGCCACGAAAGCCGTGAAAAAAGGTGATAAATATATCATCAATGGCAGCAAGATCTTTATCACCAACGGTCCCGTGGCAGACGTCATGCTCTTCTACGCGAAAACCGATCCGGAAAAGGGACCCCACGGCATTTCGACTTTTTTCTTCTATCCCAAGAAGCAGAAAGGGTTCTCATGCGAGAAGATCAAGAAATGGGGAATGAGAACCTCCCCCACCGGATTGATCACCTTTGACGATATGGAGCTTCCGGCAGAAAATCTGGTCGGCGGGCTGAACAAGGGTGTCGCTGTTCTGACCAGCGGTCTGTGCACAGAGAGAATTACCCTATGCGGATGCACCCTCGGCGGACAGAGAGTCTGCCTCGAGCTGTGCCTCAAATATGCCAAGGAAAGAGTCCAGTTCGGCAAACCCATCGCCGCCTTCCAGTCCATACAGGAAAAGATTGCGAATATGTACACGGGATACCTTGCATCCAAATGGATGGCATACAGCGCGGCTGCTTACTGCGACAGCCTGGAAAACAAAGTCGGAGGAAAGGGAACAGACCTTGACCGCATGGCAGCGGCCGCACTTCTATACTGCGGTGAGATGGGAACCAAGATCGGTCTGGATGCCATTCAGATCCACGGCGGTTACGGCTACTGCACCGAGTATGCCGTCTCCAGACATTTCCTGGATCAGAAACTGTGGGAAATCGGCGCCGGCACCTCCGAAATCAGACGAATGATCATCGCCAGAGAGCTCATGAGAGACGATTTCAAGAGCGGTCGCTAAGAGCTGAGCTTAACCCTTTAAACAGGATTGAATCCAAGAGCCATGGTCTCCGTGACCATGGCTCTTTTTCTGTCAGAAAATTGGAGCCCCTTGAAAGTAAACGGAATCGCGCTCTTTTCGGGCGGCCTGGACAGTATCATTGCTGTCAAATTGATTCAGGAACAGGGGATCGAGGTCACGGGACTGACATTTTCAACCCCTTTTTTTGGAGGCCGGAACGCCCGCGCAGCGGCAGAAAAAATAAACCTTCCCCTTGATGTACTCGACATCACAGGGGAGCATCTCGCCATGCTCAAGGCGCCGAGATACGGCTACGGCAGGAACATGAATCCCTGCATTGACTGCCACACTCTCATGCTTAAAAAAGCGGGTGAAAGGATGCAGGAGTTCCAGGCTGATTTTATCTTCACGGGAGAAGTTCTTGGACAGCGGCCCATGTCCCAGACCAGGCAGTCCCTGCGTTTGGCTTCGAAGAATTCGGGCTTTGAGCCTTTTATTTTACGGCCGTTGAGCGCAAAGCTCCTCCCCGTCACCCGTCCGGAAGATGAAGGAAAGGTCGATCGAACGAGACTCCTCGATATCCAGGGAAGGGGCCGGAAAAAGCAGATGGAACTGGCGAAGCATTACGGAATAAAAGAATACAGCAACCCGGCCGGCGGCTGCCTTTTGACGGACCCCATGTTTTCCAGGAGACTCCAGGACCTATTTCAGCGGTCGCCGGATGCCCGAATCCGGGACATCGAACTCCTCAAATACGGACGGCACTTTCGAATCGGCGAAGGGATAAAGGTGATCGTCGGCAGAAACCAGAAAGACAATGAAATGCTGTTGAAGCTTTCCGATGATTCGGATACGGTCATCACCGTCATAGACTACCCCGGTCCCTTGACTCTCGTGCCTTCTGGCTGCGACCGTAAAGCACTCGGCGACGCGGCCTCTTTATGCGTCTTTTACAGCGACGCGCCAAAAGACAGTCGGGTCGAAACCATCTGCAGAACCGGAACTATTCAAACTTTTTTAACTGCAAAAGCCTCCAGTCGTGAAGACACGGAGCACTGGAGAATCTGATTTTGCCCTTTGCCCTTCGCCCTTCGCCTTTAGCATTTCGCCTCTAATTCGGCAAATGCTGCGGTCTGAGCAAATCATACACTGTCTTCACCGGATTAAAGGTCTCTATGGGCACTTCGACAAATACGGTATTCCAATGAGCCATTGAACCGTTCCACAGACCGGGAAGCTCCAGGGCTCTCATTTCCAACCCGTCCTGAAATTTTTTTGAGATAATATAAGATTTATCATCCACAAAGGTCTTCAGGTCAAACTTTTGTGATTGGAAATCACGGATGCCGCACGCGATATCCACGGGGTTGAAGTGAGTGGAAGCCCCCCACGTTTTCCTCTGATCCTCCGAACTCCAATCGATCTGCGCCGCCTCTATGATCTGGAGTGTCTGGATTCCGTTTCCCTCTACCCAGAAAGGCCCACCTCCCGGCTCTCCTTCATTTTTCACCATGCCGCAAACGCGGATCGGGCGATTCAACTTTTTGAATATGAATTTCCTCTTCTTTTCATTGGACATTCCGTCAAAATCCTTTGGGAAGCCGACGCAGAATTTATCCCGGCAGAAGGAACCCGCACGCGACAGAGTATCCGCACTTTGGACGCCCGTGGAGAGCTTTTCGAGATAGATGAAGCTTTCCCTCTGCAGCTTCAGCAAATACCCTCCCAGAACTTTCTCGTAAAAGACGGTCTGCGACTTTAAGCGATCCTGGACGACATTATCGATGTTTTTCACCATAACGATATCGCCGTTCAGATCATTCAGATTTTCCAGGAGGGCACCGTGCCCGCCAGGCCTGAAGACGAGGGTCCCCGCTTTGTCCCTGAAGGGGCGGTTTTCGCTGTCCGCTGCAACCGTATTGGTGGATGAACGCTGTGTTGAAATCTCGACATGAAACGTGACACCGTGGCGATCCTCATAACGGCCCTGAATCCCGGCAAGGTAATCTCGCACCAGCGGCTCGTGCTCCTCCGAAACGGTGAAGTGTATCCGGCAAGTACCGCTTTGATCTCTGGCATAGAGAGCGGCCTCCACGAGGTGCTCCTCCAGTGACGTCCTATTCCGGTC
>CAYXFF010000059.1:3479-7995 GCA_964464185.1 uncultured Syntrophaceae bacterium
AGCTCCATCTGGGCAATCACTTTTTCGCGTGTCAGTCCTTCCGCTTCAATCCTTTTCAAATCCTGGTCGGTCAACATGAAATCCTTCATGACCTCTCTCTCATGATGCCCCTAGAAGCCGCCATGCCTGCTCTCTTGCAAAACCGGTTATGCGGCCCTTTTCCAGCGTTAGGATGCCTTGTTCACCCATGTTCTGCAGGACTTCCTGAATTTCCTCCGTTCCCTTTCCCGTGTAATCCGAAATCTCGGCCACTGGATCTTTTTCCGCTTTGAAGGGCCATTCTTTCATGAAATAAAGAACGGCAACCAGACGTATCCATTCTCTCGTAAGGCTTTCCAGAGATTCGTTTGTATTCTTGACCCGGTGCGAGAATTCCTGCAGCATGAGAAGAGAAACATCGGAGCTGTCCCTGATCAAACGATGAAATGTATCGGCCTTTATAACGGCGATATCACTATCCTCCATCACACGTATAGAAGCCGTTCGCGGCGCATCTATCAGTGTAGCCATTTCACCAAAGTAAGAACCGGGGCCTAACTCCGTCAGAACCTTGCTGACCTGTCCGGCCTGTTTCTCAACCTGGACGCGGCCCATGAGAATATAATACATCTCACTGCCTTTGTCTCCCTCTTTGAATACATAGGAATCCGCCGGATACATCCGCCCGAATTTTTTAAAGAGGCGCTCGTTAATTTTCATTTTATCCTTTCTCTTTCTCATAAGCGCCTTCTCAAGAAGAATCAGGTTCCTCCTCTGATACGACGATATCAGTTCCGCGCAGAAAAGCAGGATCAGGGCGACATAAAATACCCAGATCACCAGGATGACCACGGTCTGCAGCGAGCCGTATATCACGTCGTATCTCGTATAATTGGTCACATACCACGTGAAGAGGTGTTTGGCGGTTTCCATCAAGGCTGAAAAGAGAGCGCTGCCCACAAAGGCTCCGCCGAGTCCCACCCGGCCCGTGGGAATGATCTTGTAGACAAACGTAAAAAAAGCCACCATCACAAGATAGGGAATAATGTACCGAAAAAGAATACCGTGAACGAGGGTGACGGCCAGCCATCCGCTCTCTGCGATCAGGGGATACCTTGCCACAAACGCCGCGATGGACGTGATGACAATGCTGGCCACGGCAACGGTCCAACCCATCGGTATCATCGCAATGGCAAGCAGTTTCGACAAAATGAAATTTCGCTTCGACTTTGATCGGAAGATAATATCCAGGGCCGTTTCCAGAGAATTGAAGATCATGGCGGAGAACCACACGAGAGAAATGATCCCCAGCCAGCCAAGCACCTTTTTCGTCTTCTCGATCTGTCCGAGTTGCGCCAGAATGTCACCGGAGAAGTAAGGATGAAATTCACGGATGGTTGCAACAAGCCTCTCCTGGATGCCGGGATGGGAACCGAACATGAGACCGGCTGCCAGAAGCGTCAGCATGAAGAGTGGAATGAATGACAGGATGGCATAGAAAGCAATGGCCGCCGCCTGATTTGTATCTCCATTGTTCCGAAAGTTATCTATGGCGTCTACCAGGATATCCCAGACTGTGGCCAAAACGAGAAGGCGGCCGGCCCATCTGGATTCATGCCGTTTTTGGCGGTGGATTTTTCCGGTCATGAGTGGCCCGAATTCCGTTGAAGTTCAATAGAAAATTCATTCTTTAGAGAGTGAGCGGAGTATAGGAAAGAGATGACCGGGTGTCAAGAACAAAGGGTTATTGCTCCTTTTTCCTTTGACAAAAATACCTGAATAAAGTAGAGAATTTAAATGCTCCGGTGGAATGTCGATTGAAAGAGATGAAGAGATCATGAACCGCCCCTTTCACGCGACAAAGTTCAGGACGGAATTCGTAAGCGCGGAGATACCGAAGGATCGCAGGATAGACGAATTGAGATTCTGGTGTTCCGAATTTCATCGTTTCAATCTCGCCCCGCTTCATAAGTACGGCGCCTGCGGAAATCTCAGTTTCCGTCTTACGGAGGGTGAAATACCCTTCATCGTCACGGCTTCGGGAACAAGTTTTGACGGCACAATCCCGGGTGAGAATTTTGTCGCCGTTCAGTCGTGCGATCTCGACAAAGGCGTTGTCTACGCTGGGGGCGCGAAAAGACCTTCCTCCGAAAGCATGTTTCATTTCGCCATATACGACAAGAGAAAAGACGTGAATGCCGTATTTCACGGCCATTCCCCCGAGATCCTCAGCCGGGCACCGGGGCTGAATCTGGTCGAGACCGCACGCGAAAAACCTTACGGAAGCGTGGAGCTTGTTCAGAGCATTCTCAACGTCCTGAACAACCAACTTTTTGTCGTTATAAAGAATCACGGGTTCATTTCTCTGGGCGGGACGATGAAAGAGGCCGGTGAACGGGCCTTGAATATCTACAAAAGAAGTTTATAATATAAAATTAAGAGGATTCGTGGGATCGAAGAACCGGAAGTCGATCCTGTTCTTAATCGTCCGGGTGGAGAAATCGCTGGGAACACGATGGATACGAAAGAATTCTTCAATCTGTATCACCAGGGTTTTATAAGAGCGGTGGTCTGCATCCCGGAGGTCCGCGTTGCGGATACGAAATTCAATACGGAAAACACAATCCGTCTGGCCAGGGATGCCGCGGCGAAAAATGCCGTGTTTGCCCTCTTCCCGGAACTGGGCATCTCCGCCTATTCCAATGAAGACCTTTTCCATCAGGATGCCCTGCTGCAAGGCGTTCAGACTGCCCTCAATGAGGTTCTCGAGACAACGCGTCATCTGAATCTCATCCAGGTCGTCGGAGCCCCCATTCAGACCGATCATGGTCTTTATAATTGCGGCGTTGTTATCTACCGGGGGAAAATTCTAGGCGTGGCGGTTAAATCCTATCTTCCCAATTACAGGGAATTTTACGAAGGCCGCCAGTTCAGGCCGGCCGAAGATGCCCTGTCGAAGACCATCAATCTCTGCGGCCAGAAAGACATTCCCTTTGGAGCCGATCTCCTTTTCGAAATAGAGAATATCAGAAACTTCGTTTTTTACATCGAGATCTGCGAGGACCTCTGGGTTCCCGTTCCGCCTTCCAGTTTCGCTGCCATGGCCGGAGCCACGATCATAGGCAACCTGTCTGCCTCAAATATCACCATTGGAAAAGACGAGTACCGCCACAGCCTCGCTTCAAACCAGTCTGCCCGCTGCGTCGCTGCTTATCTCTACGCGGCCGCAGGCCCGGGGGAATCGACCACCGATCTCGCATGGGACGGTCATGCCATGATTTATGAAAATGGAAATCTTCTGGCACAATCAGAAAGATTTTCCCAGAAGCCCCAGCTCGTTTTAAGCGATATAGACCTCGACCGCCTTGCACAGGACCGCATGCGTCTCACCAGTTTCAGCCAGAACGCTAGGGTTCACCGTGATCGGTTGCTCAGGTTCCGCAGGGTCCTTTTTTCTGTGGATGTCCCTGAGGAAAGGATCCTTCTTGCCCGAGAATATCCACGATTCCCCTATATTCCAGCTGATGCGGTAAAACGGGATCAACTTTGCTACGAGGCATATAATATCCAGGTCCAGGGTCTGGCCAAACGGCTTCAGACCTCGGGGATAAAGAATGCCGTCATCGGTATATCAGGCGGGCTCGATTCCACCCACGCTCTCATCGTCACGGCACGGACCATGGATCTTCTCGGCCTTCCAAGAACCAACGTCAAGGCTTATACCATGCCCGGATTTGCCACGACAAAAAAAACGTACAAAAACGCCCTGAAGCTCATGAAAGCAATCGGTGTAGAGGTTAATAAAATCGACATAAGGCCGAGCTGCATGCAGATATTCAAGGACATCGGCCACCCCTTTGCGGAAGGCAAGGCCGTTTATGATATCACCTTCGAGAACGTCCAGGCGGGAGAACGCACATCGCACCTTTTCCGGATTGCCAATATGCGCAGCGGCCTGGTGGTTGGAACAGGAGATTTGAGCGAACTGGCGCTAGGATGGTGCACTTACGGGGTCGGGGACCACATGTCCCATTACAATGTCAATGTGAGCATTCCCAAAACACTTATTCAGTACATCATCCGCTGGGTTGCCCGTAAGGACATTTTCGACCGCAAGGTCTCCCGAATCCTGCTGGATATACTTGAAACGGAAATCAGCCCGGAACTCGTCCCCGGCACGAACGGCGAACAGCCGGCACAGCGGACAGAATCCGAGATCGGTCCCTATGAACTTCAGGACTTCAACAATTTCTACACCACGCGATTCGGTTATCTGCCCACGAAGACAGCCTTTCTCGCATATCAAGCCTGGAGGGACAAATTGCAAGGCCATTGGCCCGATGTCCCGGATAAAAATAGAAATGCTTATACAATCGGTGAGATAAAGCGCTGGCTTAAAGTATATCTTTATCGTTTTTTCCAGATCAGCCAATTCAAGCGATCGTGCATACCGAATGGTCCAAAGGTAGGATCGGGAGGCTCTCTATCGCCCCGCGGAGACTACAGAGCTCCCAGCGACAGTGAAGCGGCGGTCTGG
>CAYXFF010000059.1:8095-10340 GCA_964464185.1 uncultured Syntrophaceae bacterium
AGTATTGTAAGCTCATGCTTCGTCGGGGGCTTGTTCTCGACGATCTTCTTCGCCTTGAGAAGTTCGAAACCGCAGTTGTCCAGGACGTCCTTTTCGGAATAACCTGGATTGATGGCGATAATCCTCATTCGCTTGGATTCGGGCTCGAAATCCATGACGGCCATGTTTGTGATGATCCTGTAGGGACCGGCTCCCAGGGGAAGTCCGGTCTTCGATCTGGAATCACCACCCTGCAGCCATCCCGGCGTGGTGATAAACTGGCATTTTTCAGCGAACCTTTTGGGGTCCTGGGGCGTCATGACCATCATTCTCCAGCAGAAGGAAGCGAAGTCATTGGCGCCGCCGCTGCCCGGAAAACGGACCTTCGGTTTCTGGTGGTCGGGACCGATCCGTGTTGAGTTAATATTTCCGTACATATCGATCTGGGCGCCGCCAAGGAAGGTGTAGTCCAGCATCCCTCGGCAGGCCGCTTCCATGATATCACACATCCCGCTCGCCATAACGGCCTTCCAGGTAGTTCTGGAATCTCCCACGGAGATGGGCATTTCGGGAATAAGGGGGGCAACGCCGCCCGCTTCGAATAAAATGGTCAGATTGGGTGAGTGGGTCTTCTGAGAAAGCATCGCCGCAGCACAGGGCGCTCCCGTTCCGACACCGACAGACGCACCGTCCTCAAGTTCCCTCGCAGCGGTGCAAATCATGAGTTCCATTATATTATAGTCAGCCATGTTCTTTCATCCTCCTTTCTAAGCCCTGGCGCCTATGAACATCATCTCTTTTTGTCTCAACATCTGCATCTTGTGCAAGCCGCCGTTTTTCTCAACGTACTCAAAGTGATCCTTGCAGCTGTAAATGTTCTTATCCAGGAATTTCTTGAATTCCTCAGGGTTCTCTTCTACTTTGAGCCACTCCCGCAGATGCTCCTCGTCGGAGAAGTACTCGCCCAGCATGTTGCCGGGATAGCTTCCGTAGGGAACCTCGCATACGGCATCCACACAAAAGTAGGGAATCACGGTCATGCTGGGGTCCCTGCGGATTTCCTCGTTGGAGATCAGCCGCTCGCAGGTGATAATCAGATGCTTCGATGCCCGGGCCACGTCGAAGTCGGAGACGGTGATACCTCTCACCCGACAGTTGCCGTAAATATCCGCTTCGTGGACATGAATGGCTGAAACATCGGGATAAATGGCCGGCATGGCCGCATACTTTGTCCCGGTGAAAGGACAGGCGATAATCTTTGCGCCGCTCATCTGGAAGGTGTCCGTCCCCATGATATTTCTTGAGGGATAGAATGAAACACCCGCGGCACCGGCCTTGAAACGCACTGAAAGGCTGTAATTTGTCCATTCCGAAACTTCCACTTTGCCGCTTTCCATGTACTTTCTTGCGTTCGACGACAAGCCCCTTGCTTCAAGACCGACGATGTAAGCGATATCCAGCCTGTTGAATACCTCGCCCGCGCAAAGGATCTGGAAGTCATGGGTCGAAGTATGTCCGGCAAAGGCCATATTTTTCCTGCCCTGTCTCAATATCTCGTGACAGATGGCAGCCGGAATCCTGTTTGCACCGAATCCGCCGATGCACAGGTATTCTCCGTCATGGACATACTTTTCCACTGCCTCCTTGACAGTCATCAATTTGTTTGTCATCTTCCTGCTTTTTTTCCGGAAAAAAGCCCTCGCTTTGTCCGCATCCGGATCCGTAAAGACCTTGCCTATTCCTTGTGCAATAACGTCCACTGAACCTTACCTCCTTCTCTTTATTTTGAACCAATAAAGGTATAAATAATACTTCAATGATATCAATATATTTATTTCATTATTCCGGGTGATTATCAGACGAATGACCAGCGCCTGACGAAACGGTGGTTTTTTTAACACAATCATCCGAATTTTACAAGCGTAAAAAAAGAGGGCCCTCCATAAAAATCAATACATTAAGGACATCACGTTCCGTTCTTTTTCTTAATCGCCTTTAATAATTTCTCGCCGAGGATACCCAATTCCTGCTTTTCTCCCGAGGGCCCTTTCTCAGTGCCATATACCTGAACCCGTTCTCTTTCCGATGAAGATCCTTCAAGGTAATCGCCGAGAAGTCCCCGGCTGTGGGCGTCATCATGACAGTAGACACATAGATTCTCCCAGTTGCTCCCGTCGGCGGGATTGTTTTCATGGTTGCCGTCCTTGTGATGGACAGTCAGAAGATGGCGGCTGGCTTCATTGAACTCCCTGGCACAGCGGGCACA
>CAYXFF010000060.1:0-8047 GCA_964464185.1 uncultured Syntrophaceae bacterium
AGGATTCAAGGGTTCAAGTGACATCCGGACCATTTTTTCTCAAAACCAGAAACCAGAAACTAGAAACTAGAAACTAGAAACTTTAATTTATAATTTGATCCTGTCCCTCAGCTTCAGGGTGATCAGGGCTGCCGCCGCAATCTTAATGATATCTCCCGGAAGGGGCGGGAGAACTCCTACCAGCAAAGCCTTCTCCAGGGAGAGCTGCGCGACCATCATCAGCTGGGCGACTCCGAGAACATAAATCACGATGAGGCCGATAAACATGGACGCAGCTATCCAGACGAAACCGGGCCGCTCTTTTTTTTCGATGAGCTTTCCCATGATATAGGCCCCCAGGATAAATCCCACCAGGTAACCTCCTGTCGGGCCCATGAGCACACCGAAACCCGCCTTTCCGCCGGCAAAGACGGGGAGCCCGATGATTCCGAGTGAGATGTAAATGATCTGACTCAGCGCGCCAAGGTAGCTCCCCAAAAGGGCGGCGGCAAGGCTCAGAAAGAGCGTCTGGAGTGTTATGGGGATGAGGGGAAGCGGAATGATGATCCACGCGCCGATGGCGGTCATGGCTCCGAACATGGAGGCATAAATCATTCCCAGGATCGATGCTTTTGATGCGCTCATTGATAATGCTCCTTTTTCACTTTTACCCGTCCAGCAGGGTCACGTCTCCCGAAAGGATTCTCTGCAGGGTCCCGTCCTGTTCCCGCAGAATCAGGATACCATCCTGATCGATATCCAGGACCTCTCCCGTGCAGTAATGATTCAGCAGATCCACGCGTATCCTCTTGCCGATGATATCCGACAACTCTTTCCATCGCTCAAGAATGGGTTGGAAGCCGGATTGCTTGAACATCTCGTAGCGATCCTCGAATCTCTCCAGGTAAAGGCGGAGGAGTCTGATTCGCGGAAACGGTCCATTCATCTCCGCCTGTATCGATGTGGCGCTGTTCCTGAGATCAGCGGGGAAACGTTTCAGGGGCGTATTGACGTTCAGGCCGAGCCCTACAACGATATAATCAACGGCGTCCATCTCTGTGCTGACCTGAGTCAGAATGCCCGCCAGTTTCTTTCCCCGGACCATGATGTCGTTGGGCCACTTGATACGCACGCTGAGAGATGTGAGATGGAGAAGGGTCTCCGCCGCGGCCACGGCCGCCAGCAGAGTCAGCCGGGACGCTTCATTGGGAGAAAGGGCCGGCCTCAGGATGACGGATACATAAATACCTTCTCCAGCCGGAGAGAACCATGTCCGGCCCCTTCGTCCCCGTCCTTCCGTCTGGCTCTCGGCAATGACCACGGTCCCTTCGGGTGCGCCTCTGTCCGCAAGAGATTTTGCTCTGAGATTGGTGGAGTCCGTTTCCTGGAAGTAGACGATATCCTGTTTTCCGAAAACACGCGTTTCAAGTCGCTCTCTTATTTCATTGGCGAGGAGAAAGTCCGAGGATTGCCGGAAGCAATAGCCCTTTTTGCGTGAAGATTCTATAACATAGCCCTCTTCCTTCAGCCGGAGAATGTGCTTCCAGACGGCCGAGCGGGTGACGGCCATTTTACGGCTCAAAGACTCGCCGGATACCCATTTACCCTTTTCTTCTTTCAGGTATGCGAGGATCTGATCTTTGCTTGACATGGCCCGCCTGCTTAGCACGGCGGGGGGTTATTGTCAACCGCAATTAGAGAAAGTGGTTGACAGAGAACAGGTCTCCATTATCTTCTTGAAAGCCCGTTTGATTTTTAATAATAAGAAATCAGTTTTAAGCGGGGTTTTAATCGAAATTTTGGACTTTACTCGGAACTCGGAACCAGAAACCAGCAACCAGCAACTAGTAACTTTCCGTGGAGGTGAGAATGAGTCAGCACAAAAAGGTTGAACGGCGGAAGGAGCTGGACCGAAGAAGGCGAAGAAGGGAAAAAAGACTGAAGATCAGAGCGAAGGAGGCCAGGGCCAAAGCCGCGGCTCCGGAGAAAAAAACCAAATAGCCGAGGGATCGGAGAGAGGGGCGGACTGTCCTCTGATCCCTCATTGCCGATGAAATATTGTCCCGCCCCGTTATTTCACGAGCTTCGCGGCAATGGCGGCCACGTGCCTGCCCTGGAATCGCGCTCCCGCCAGTTCGTTTTCGCTGGGCATCCTCTGTCCCGTTGGACCGGCGATGGTGGAGGCGCCGTAGGGAGAGCCGCCGGACATTTCGTCGACGCCGGACTGTCCCTGAAAGGCATAGGGGAGACCCGCGACGATCATTCCGTGGTGAAGCAGATTGATATGGAAACTCAGGATCGTGGATTCCTGGCCGCCGTGCTGGGTTCCGGAGCTCGTGAAGACGCTTCCCACCTTGCCGACCAGCGCACCCTTTGCCCAGAGCCCGCCCGTCGAATCAAGGAACTGCCTCATCTGTCCGCACATGTTTCCGAACCGCGTGGGTGTTCCAAAGATGACCGCGTCGGCGGAACCCAGTTCAGCAAGGGTGCAGATGGGAATGTCGGCCATGGCCTTCCGGGCGTCCAGAGCCCCCATCTTTCCCAGAGCATCTTCGGAAAGCGTTTCGGGCACGCGGCGGAGAATGACTTCCGTGCCAGGAACCTCCCTCGCCCCCTCCGCCACCGCCTCCGCCATGCGATGAACATGGCCGTACATGGAGTAATAAACAATCAAAAGTTTCATGGGCACTCCTCCTTTCCGATGGCTCGATCTGAATGTGATTTGTCAACGTCGGGATTTTGATTTTATCTTCAAGACTTATTTGATTTACCGTAGGTCGGACCCCCTGTTTAGTCAAGAAAAATATGATTTTCATCTTGCGGGGATGAATCTTCTGTCTCTCTGTGATAAGAATAAAAGGCCTGGCTGGAAAGAGATGAATCACGTGCAGGGGACGGGAACGAAAATGGTTTTCAGGATAAAAGGAATCTGCGCTTTTTCCATGATTCTGCTGCTTCTCTCTGCCCATGGGCTCGGCGCGGCGACAAAAAGCTTTGTGAGAGAAATCAGTTACACGGCGAAAGATATCGATACCGATGCATCCGCCGGGCTGATCGCATATGAGCAGGCGAAGAGAGCGCTCTACGATGACGCGGCCCTTTACCTCGCGGATCACACGGAGGTCAAATATTTTCAGCTTTCCAGAGAGGAGGTCAGGGCTCTGCTTGCCGCGATTGTAAGGGTCGAAAAGGTCGAGGAGAATTGGAACGGCAAAGTGTTCGCGCTCAGAGCCGGAATCCAGGCCGATATTTTGAAGACGGTCAAGGCGCTGGATTTTCTCCGCAAGAATAAGCCCCTCATTGAGCGTTTCGTAAAAATCAGGAAAAAAATGGGAGAGGCCCTGCTGAACATTGAGAGATTCGATAAGGAAACCCGGGCCTTGAAGGCGGACCCGGCAAGGGTGGGCCGATATCATCAGGCGGTCAGGGACCTCGCGGCGGCGGACTGGCTCGTGAAAGGCCTGTCGGCAGACATGACCGGTCATGACGGAGAGGCCATGGATGCCTTTACGCGGGCCATCGAACTGAACCCCGGGGATAAGGCCCTTTACATGGAACGGGTCCTCGTTTATCAGCGAATGAAAAGGGATGATAGAGCGCTGGAGGATTACGCGAAGATCATCAGAATCGATCCCAAAGATTCGGCGGTTTATCTGAGCCGGGGAAACCTTTACACCAGACTCGGCCGCTTAGAGGAGGCTTTAGAGGATTACGACCGGGCGGCCGCCATTCAACCGGAAGACGGGGAAATCTATTACCGGCGCGGCCTGGCCCGCCAGAACATGAACCGCTTCGCTGAGGCGGTCCGGGATTATCACAGGGCGCTGGAAATCAATCCCCGCCATGCGGAAGCCAGGAAGAATCTGGATCTCTGCTATCAGAAAATAGGAACACATGACATTGAGATCAGCTACTTCGACGCCGTTATCTCGCGGAACCCCGGGTATGTGGCAGCCTACTTGGGCCGGGGAGCAGCGTACTGGAAGCTCGGCCATGATGAAAAAGCCATAAAAGATTTTGACCGGGTCATTGAAATCAGGCCTTCCGAGAAGATGGCATACCTGTGGCGCGGTATCGTCCGCGGGAGGTCGGGAAATGTCGAAGGGGCCATCGATGATTACGGCAAAGTCCTGGAACTCGATCTCATGAACGCCATGAGCTTCGGGCCGCGGGGAAAAGCTTACGGGGATCAGAAAATCCAGGAGCTGGCTGAAAGGGATTACCGGGCGGCGGCAGGGGTCCAGGCGAAGGATGCTTCGGGGCATATTTATCGCGGGATCGCCTGTCTCGAATCAGGCCGCTACGAGCAGGCCGTCAAGGATTTCACGGCTGCGTCGAAAAGGGATCCAGGGGATGCCCGGGCTTACCTCTTCCGGGGGGTTGCCTATGGAAGATTGGGCAATTTCGAACAGGCCGCGCGGTATTTCGGCAGGGCGATCGAGCTGAACGACGGCTATGCGGAGGCCTATGCGCTCCGAGGAGTTGCTTACGATATCCTGAACCAGAAAAGGAAGTCCCTGGAAGACCTGAAAACAGCAGCGCGTCTGGGCCATCGCGGCGCCCGGGATCTCCTGAAATTAAAAGGATATAATAAATAGAAGCGACAGGTGGAAATATGTTTTCATGCCTGTGTGATGCCTCACGCGGCATGGGGTCTGCCAAGAAAGAGGAACTTGACAAGTCGGAATACATGGGGTATTCAAATATGAAAAGTCAAGCCGTTTTATAGTAATATCTTTTACAACATACTTCCTGAACGTTCCATTCCCGAGGGCAATAAGAATCTTTCCGTAGTAAATGACCATCTGGGGTCTCCATGAAGTGCCTGACTTGAAATGACCTCGCTTTTTTGTTCTTTACCGACCAAGTATCAGAACGTCGAACAGGCTTTTATTGATTGACAGAGAAAGGAGGAACGAAAGGATGCTAAAAAGAGGTGTCTGTTTAATAGGATTTGCGGTGCTGGCCCTCATTTTCCTGGGTTTTTCCATGACCGGATGCGTTGCGACCGGAGGGACGGCCATGGAAACCCACAAGAAGGGCATGACATCGATCACGGAAGACGAGTATTTCACGACAAAGAAACCGGTAGACCGAGCCTTCATCGGCTGCGCGTGGTCCAAGCAGTTCGGCCCCATTGAGGACCCCGCTGCTGAGGATATCCGCGTGAAAAAAGAACGATCCCTGAGCGGTTTGCAGCAGGATTATGCCTACAATCTCGGGGTCGGTCTTGGCGGGCAGCTCTTAGCCGGGCCCAAGGCGGAGGTGGGAGCTTCGGGCGGCAGTGTTGAGAAAACCAAGCTTTCCGGTCTTGAAGTCATTTCACCTGTTTCGATCGCGGACATCGCCTTCGAGCCGAAAATTCCTTATATCACGGAAGCCCTGCGCCTGAGCAACTTTGCCATCTCCGCTGAAAAATCCAACAAGGCCAGCCTCAGTGTGGGGGCAGGTATAGAAACTGTAGGGAGTGGCACGGCAACGGCCGAGGTTGGCTCCCAGGCGAGACGGGGAACGGAAGGTGAAGGCCTGGTGGTCGCCTACAAGCTGCACTGGATCGATCTCTCCACTTACACCAAGAAAGAATCCGGCAACCTTCCCCTGGAGCTGAACAAGGCGGTCGATCTTCCCCAGGCCAACATGTTCGCGACAGCGCGCCTGATGCTCATTGATCCGGGCGCGGGGAAGTCCCTCCCGAGGAACGTCGTCTGGTCCTGTTCCAAGGCGGATGCTAAAAGCAAGGACATGGTCGCGGCGTGGGTCGTGGAGCTGAAATCGATGGATCCCAGGCGCAAGAAACTGACCATCGCCTTCCCTGCCTGGCCTGTGGTTGAAGACTGCCAGAACTACACCGGGATCATCTATTCCCGGATCGATCCGATCACCGATAAGATTATCCGCCAGCGGGTCAACATCGCCGTCATCAACGCGGAAGTGACCGACAACATGAAACCGAAGCAGTGGGATGCGAGGATTTCACTCCTTGATGAATCCTTTAACATCATAATGGTGAGGCCGGCCGACCTGGAGCTGGCATCTCAATAAACGGTGAACACAGGAAGGAGTTGTCCCATGAGACATTATCTGAGGCTCGCAATCGCCGTGCTGGTCGTGATGCTTCTTTCCGGGGTAAATGCTTACGCGAAAAAACCAATGGTCACCCGGCATGACGCCCAGTATCTCGAAAAGGGGGTCAAGATCACCGTGCAGTGGCAGTCCACGGAACCCATTGTCTCCGTGAAGGTCGCAGCCGGGAAGGAAGCAAAAGTCGTTAAAATTGACCCTTACAGCAACAAAAGAAATCCCGACGGTTACCAGGGGGAAGAGGATATCGTTGTCGAGACGGAAACAAGCTCATCTCTGGCATCGATCTCCTATACCATTCAGCTCGAAGATGAAGACGGACAGAGAAGCAACCTTGTGACAGGCCAGGTCAAGGTTCCTGCGGCGGCAGGGGCGGCGGCAGCGGCAGGGATGGCAGCGACAGGGATGCCGGCTGCGGTACCTCAGGAGGATCAATGGGGGAAAGAAAAACTGGCTGGCACTTCCGGAACAAGCAGTACAGGCGGCACCAGCGGTGCGGGTGATATTGTCGACAAACTGCGCCAGGTTGCCCAGACATTGGCTTCGCCGCCGGTTGTCCATGATCTCACGGTCAACAATCCGGGATCGAACACGGTCACCTTCAAGACCAAGGCGACGCACAGCGTGGGGCTCCAGGCGGTCAAATTCCGTGTCTTTAGTGCCGACAACAAGCAGGTCGACAGCCAGGACATAGAAGCGAAAGGGACCGTCTGGGAAGGAACCTCCAAGGATTTCACGCTCCCTGCGGGCAAATATTTCGTGATTGCCCAGGCCGTTGACGCAGCCGGCAATACCTCGCCGGAGAAGAAAACCAACTTTACTATCACGGGTACTGCGTCAGTGGAGCTGCCGCAGCAGCCCCAGGCTGAGCAGCCCCAGTATGAGCAGCCACAACCGGAGCCGGAACAGCCCCAGGTAGAGCAGCCGCAACCACAGCCAGAGCAGCCGCAACAGCAGTCTCAGTCAAGTCAGCCCCAGCAGAACTTGCCCTCGGTGAGTGAGCCGGTGATCTTTTCCAACGGGAACATTGCCGGTGTCCAGAGCAGTCCGACGCGTGAGACGACATTTGCCATCAACGCGAAATACTGGGTGACTTTCATTTATACCTATCACTACTTCAACAACGGAATGGAACCGGGCACGATTGCCCTGAGGCACGGCGACGGGACGGTCTATGGTCCGTGGCAGGCCGCCGGTGCTCTCGGGCAGGGAGGTGTCCGAAACGCATACTGGTTTGTCATGCCGGATGTGGAGATCAAGCCAGGCAACTACACCGTGATCGATTCAGACAGGGCTACCTGGTCGCACAACGCCGGTTCATCAGGTGCCGGGTTCGTGGAGATCAGGGGGGTAAAAATCGACGCATAGCAGCCGCTGCAATGAACGAGGGAGCGGCTTGACGATTTCAATTGCAAGGATGCCGGAGCCTATATCTCGGGAACGTATCAGAAGCAGTAAGGAGGTCGTTTTCTCATGAAAAGAAAAATCGTGATAGCTGTTCTGCTGTGCCTCTTCATTGGTCTGCCTTCAGCCGCGACGCTGTTCGCCCAGGATGCAACAAAAGGGGGAATAAACTGGGTGGAAGGGTATGTCAGCGCGACAGGCAACGGAACCTCCGACAGGCCGTCGGCCGCGCAGGCCAGGCTGCTGGCGAGGAGAGCCGCCGTGGTGGACGCTCATAGAAATCTGCTCGAGATCATCAAGGGCGTCAAGGTCGATTCCCAGACCACCGTTGAAAACTTCATGGTGACACAGGACATCATACGAACCAATGTGTCGGGTGTCGTGAGGGGCGCACGCATCGTCAAGGAATCCGTGGAGAAGGAGCCGGATGGTTCCTTTCTCGCCACCGTGGAGATGCAGATCTGCATCAATCAGTGCAAGGACAGCAGCCATTCTCTGATTCAGGCCTTGAGCTTGGATAAAAAGGCGGACGATACCCCGGTGCCTCCGCAGCTGCCGCAGGCGGTCGCCCCGACCGAGCCGC
>CAYXFF010000060.1:8147-10235 GCA_964464185.1 uncultured Syntrophaceae bacterium
CCGAGCCGCAAAAGGAATATGCCTATGACAGGACGAAACCGGTGACCGGCGTGGTCTTCAACCTGGGAGGCCGGATGTTCGAGCGGGTCATCATGCCCGTCGTCGTCACGACGGGAGAGGACAAGGGTTTCTTCACCGTCTATTCCGCGAAGAGCGTGAAGCCCAATGTGGTCCGGACCTACGGTGTGGTGAGATACGCCGATACGGTGGACCAGGCGCTTAAAATCGAGCACCTTGGAGGCAATGTCATGGTCATTTCCGCGGAGGACATCACCCCGGAAAAGATGGTATTGATCAGGATGGAGAGCGCGAAGACCATCCAGCAAACGACGCGCTACGGCAATGATTACCTCGGCGACGCCAAGGTGGTGATCTCGGCGAACTGAGGAGTGATGCTTGAACCGAAAAAGAAAAGGGCTTCCGATGGAAACGGGGGCCCTTTTCAGTTTTTCTTATCCAGCACTTCCCTGATTTTCTGTGAGAGGTCTGAGAGGTTGAAGGGTTTCTGGATGAAGCCGTTACAGCCTCTATCCATGATTTTCTGTGCATCCCCGTCTATGCTGTAGCCGCTGCAGAGGATGACCCGGATATCGGGGTTGAGCTCCTTCATCCGATCATAGGTCTCTCCGCCGGACATCCCGGGCATGATCATGTCCAGCAGGACGAGGTCGATTTTCCCTTGTTTCCCGGCATACATGGCCAGGGCCTCCGTGCCGCTGGAGGCTGTATAGACCGCGTAGCCGAGTAACTCGAGGACCTCTTTGCTCACATTCAGATTCATCTGTTCGTCGTCCACGATGAGGATCGTTTCAGTGCCCCTGAGGACGCCCTGGAAAAGGGGGGCTTCCCGGGGAACTTCTTTCTCCGAGGCGGGGAGATAGATGCTGAAGGTGGTCCCGCGGCCAGGCTCGCTGTAGACGTTGATATAGCCATTGTGTCCCTTGATGATGCCGTAGACCATGGCGAGGCCCAATCCGGTGCCTCTCCCCATCTCCCGGGTGGTGAAGAAGGGCTCGAAGATCCGAACCCGGGTTTTCTCGTCCATCCCCGTGCCTGTGTCGGTGACGGAGACCTTCACGTATCGGCCGGTCTTCATGTAGGGATGCTTCAAATCGATTTCGGTGAGGACTGTGTTGACGGTCTCAAGATAGAGCTCTCCCCCTCCGGGCATGGCCTGCCAGGCGTTGACGAAGAGGTTCATGAAGACCTGCTCCATCTGGCCCCTGTCCACCTCCGCAGGCCAGAGGTCCTTCTCCAGGTTTTGATGAATGGCAACTTCTTTCTTTGTCCTGCTGAATAGCGTCACCGTCTTCTCTATAACCTCGTTGATATCGCTTGACCTGACATCCACCCGGCCCCCGCGGGAAAAGGCGAGGAGCTGCCGTGTCAGTCCGGCGGCGCTCTCAACGATAGTCTCGATATTTTGAAGTCTACCGTAATTCTGGTCTGAAGGATCCATCCCCGTCTTTGCCAGGGACGCGTTGCCGAGGATCCCCGTGAGGAGGTTGTTGAAGTCATGGGCCAGGCCCCCGGCCAGTGTGCCCACGGCCTCCATCTTCTGGGCCTGGAGGAGCTGGGATTCAAGATGCTTTTGTTCCGTGATGTTTCTCATGAAGTTCAGGGTCGCGAGCCTTCCCTCCCAGCCGATACTGACCGCACTGATCTCAAACCAAAGTTCCTTGCCGGATCTATTGAGAACTCTGAAAGAGTATACAGGGGGAAGAGGCTCCCCCTGCAATCGCTTCCTGTGCCGTTCAACGACCATGTCCCGGTCTTCCGGATGGATGTGCTGAGTGAAGGGAATGCGGGCCAGCTCCTCCGCTGCATATCCGAGGATCTCTATGGTCTTGGTGTTTGGAAACTTGATGACGCCGTCCTGGGCGATGAAAATGGCATCGTTGGCGTTCTCCACAAGGAGACGGTACTGCTCTTCCGATTCATGCAGCTTCTCCTCGTCCCGCTTGCGCTCGGTGATATCGCGCACGATGCCCCGGAATCCGGTCGGATGGCCCTCTGCATCTCTGATGAGCGATATGGAAACATCGATATCTCTGCGATCACCGTCCTTCCGGATAACCTGCCACTCAA
>CAYXFF010000061.1:0-2394 GCA_964464185.1 uncultured Syntrophaceae bacterium
CTCTACCACTTTCTTCCCGGCACTCTTTCCTATTCCATCGCCACCCTGGGCTGCAACTTCCAGTGCGACTTCTGTCAGAACTGGCAGATTTCCCAGGTCAATGAAGCGGAGAAGCTGGACGTCCGTTCACGAAAAGCAGAGCCCGAGGATGTGGTCAGGCAGGCCCTTCTCTCAGGCTCCAGGAGCATCTCCTATACCTACACGGAACCCACCATATTTTTTGAGTTCGCATACGATATCGCCAGGCCGGCAAAGGAAAAGGGCCTTTACAACGTTTTCGTGACCAACGGCTTCATGACAGGAGAGATGCTCGACATGATGGCTCCCTTCCTGGACGCCGCCAACGTGGACCTCAAGTCTTTCAGCAACGATTTCTATCGCAGGATCTGCAGGGGAAAGCTCGATCCCGTCCTCAGGAGCATCGAGAAGATGAAGAAACTGGACATCTGGGTCGAGGTGACGACACTGATCGTCCCCGGCCTCAACGATGCAGAAGAAGAGATGGAGGGGATCGCCCGCTTTATCACGGGTCTGGACAGGAAAATTCCCTGGCACATCAGCCGTTTTCACCCCCAGTACAAGATGGACCGCCTGGGAAGCACGCCGATGCGGACGATGAACCGGGCTTATGAGATAGGGAAGAAAGCCGGTCTCGAATATGTCTATCTGGGGAACGTCATGGGCAAAGGAAACCACACCTATTGCCCGCAGTGCGGCAGCCTCCTGATCGAACGCTCAGGGTTTTCAATCACGGAAAACAGCATCAAAGAGGGCGCCTGTTTCCATTGCGGGAACATCATCCCCGGAGTGGGAATGTAATGAAATTAATATATGTACGGGAAAAAGACGGTGGGGTGGATGTCGGCGATGAATTTTTCCAGTTTCTTCACTTCCGGGACGGGCTCCGGGTAATGGAAGACCTGGGGATGGGTGGCAATGTAGCTCGTATCAAACCGGCCCGCCTTGAAATCGGGCTCCTCGCAGATGGCCCTGTAAAAGGGGATCGTGGTTTTCGGCCCGGAAATAAGAAAGACGTTGAGCGCCCGCCTGAGCCTTTCCACCGTCTGTTCCCAGTCATACCCCCGGACCGTCATCTTGACCATCAGGGAATCGTATTCCGTGGGTATTTTGTACCCCTGGTAGACGATGCCGTCGAGCCGTATACCGGGCCCCCCGGGCGGCAGGTATAATTCCACCGTTTTCCCTCCTTCGGGCCTGAAATTGTTGATGGGATCCTCGGCATTGATCCTGACCTGGATCGATTTGCCCATGACCAGAATCTTGTCCCGCGCAATCGCCAGCGGGCTTCCTTCGGCAATCCGGATCTGTTCTCTGATGACGTCGATGTTCGTCAACTCCTCCGTCACGGTGTGCTCCACCTGCAGGCGGGTGTTGATCTCCATGAACCAGAATTCGTTTGTCCTCGCGTCAACGAGAAATTCCACCGTCCCGGCGTTGATGTAACCCACCTCGCGGGCCGCCCGGACCGCTGTATTGCACATGTCATCCAGGACGTCTTTCGGCAGATCGGCCGGCGCGATTTCAAGGAGCTTCTGGTGCCGGCGCTGAATGGAACAGTCGCGGGACCCGAGATGGATGACATTCCCGTAGTAGTCGGCCAGGATCTGCACCTCCACGTGCCGCGGCGATTCGATGCATTTTTCCACGTACACACTGTCGTCCTTGAAGGATTTTCTCGCTTCGGCCCTGGTCCGCCGCAGATGAGCCGCCAGGTCTTCCCCGCTCTCAACTTTTCGGATTCCCCTGCCGCCTCCGCCCGCCGAGGCCTTCAGCATGATGGGATAGCCGTGCTTTTCGCCGAACGCCCTGGCCTCTTTCAACCCATCCTCGCCCGGCGAGAGGTTATAGGTCCCCGGGATGAAGGGTATGTGAGCGCTTCTCATGATTTCCCTTGCTTTCACCTTGTTCCCGAGGTTCCTGATCACCTTGGGGGGAGGGCCGATGAAAATGATGCCCGCGCGCTGGCAGGCTTCGGGAAAATCGGGATTCTCCGCCAGGAATCCGTAACCCGGATGAATGGCATCCGCGCCGCTTTGCTTCGCCGCCCAGATCATCTTATCGATATCAAGGTAATCGACCCTCGGCCCGTCTCCTATCCGGATCGCTTCGTCGGCAATGCGGATAAAGTATGCCTCTCTGTCCGGCCCTTCGTAAACCACGACAGACTGAAGGCCCATTTCCATGGCCGTCCTCATGACGCGCAGGGCGATCTCTCCCCTATTCGCGATCAGAATTTTCTTGATCCTTCTCTTGATTGTCCTTAAGGCCATCGGTGTCCCGTTCAATGAAAATGGTATTTATCGTAACATATTTTTGGTGAAAGGATCAGGCTTATTGATCTTGCCTTTCTTCTTTTTTTTTGTGCCATATTCA
>CAYXFF010000061.1:2494-6744 GCA_964464185.1 uncultured Syntrophaceae bacterium
TTCAAGATGAAAATAACCGTCTTTAACAGCAGCCCGAGAGCGGACAAAAGCAATACGAACGTGATGGTAGAGACATTTCTGAAGGGGGCGGAAGAGGCAGGCGCCGACACCGAAAACATCTTTCTCGCCAGGCATAAAATCAGGCCCTGTCTCGGCTGCTTCAGCTGCTGGGTGAAGACACCCGGCAAATGCGTCATCCAGGACGACATGGCTGAACTGCTCAGAAAACTCGCGGGCGCGGACATCGTTGTTTTCGCGACGCCTCTTTACGTGGATAATGTCTCGGGGATCATGAAGAACTTCATGGACCGTTTCATGCCCCTGGCTGACCCGCATTTCGAAAAGGACGAACAGGGCCAGTACCGCCATGTCAAGGGCATTGAAAAGACTCCAAAGATCGTGGCCATCTCAAACTGCGGATTCCCGGAGCAGGATCATTTCCAGGTCCTGCGCCTGCTGTTCCGCAGGATCGCGCGGAATCTCCACTCTGAAGTGATCGCCGAAATTTACCGCGGCGGTGGAGAAATCCTGCAGGTGGACCACCTCACCCTCAAGCCCCTCATCTGGAAATACAAAAAGCTTCTGAAAAAGGCGGGAAGAGAAGTGGTAGAGCATCTGCAGCTCTCGGAACAGACGATGGAAGAACTTGAAAAGCCCATCATCCCCCACGAGCTCTATATAAACGGCGCGAACAAGGAATGGGATAAGCAGCTCGCCCATATCCGGACACGGTCATAGCTCATAAACCTGCGAATTCAGGACTTTACATCGGGATGCAAAGGCTGAACGTCCTGTTGGTTTAATTATCTTGACACAGGGACTCCGCAGTCATAAAATTTGCCATCAATAATTGATCTCGGATTAAACATAAGGCAGGCCGACCGATGGACGACATCAAGGATCGGGATCAGAAAGAAAAGGCCGAAAACCAATCGATTACGAGAAGAGATGCGATCAAAAGGATCTCAAAGGTGCTGATCGCGTCAGGCGCGGTTGCTGTCACAGGCATTTTTTCATCAGAGGTTTTCGGGCAGACGGCCTATTGCAATTACGCGAACTACGCCGCCTATACCAACTATGCCAACCAGACATACGGCAACTACACGGCTTACGGCAACTATAAGAATGTCGCGAATTACGCCAACTATATGAACAGGGGTTCAGGGCGTTATTTAAACTACGCGAATTACACCAACTGGCGCGACTACATCAATTATAGAAATTACGGGGATTACGCGAACTACACGAACTACAGAAATTACGCGAATTACCTGAACAGCTGCAGATAACTTCCCGATAATGAAACCCCTCCTCCATGATGAGTCACAAATAACTTGGCGAATCTGCTGTTAACAACAAGATGTGTCCGTTCCTGCCCGTATTGCTTTGCCAAGAACGAGATGGCAGAGTCCGACCCCTCAGACATCCTGTCCTGGGAAAACGTCATATACGTCGCGGATTTCCTTATCCGCTCCAACGATCACCACATCGCATTGTTAGGCGGCGAGCCGACACTTCATCCGCAATTCGTGGACATGACACTCTATCTCCTTGAAAGAGGATTTCATGTCACCGTATTCACAAGCGGCATCATGTCGGATGAAAGGCTGGAGCAGCTTGGGTCTTATCTCACAACGCTTTCCCCGGAGCGGATCCAGTTCGTCTGCAATCTCAACAATCCCGATCAGACACCGGCACCGAAAGGCGAAACGGAAAAGGTCTTCCAGTTTCTGACCGCCCTGGGACGCTGGACCACGCCGGGATTCAATATCTACCGGACGGATTTCAGCCTCGACTTCATCTTCGATTACATCGCCCGCTTTGGATTGCAGGGACAGATACGGCTCGGCCTTTCCAGCCCCATCGCCAATCAGGACAACCTCTACATCAAAAAAGAAGACATGAAAAAAGTCATCGACAGGCTGTACGGATACAGACATCTCTTCGAGAAACTCCGGGTGAGACCGAGCCTCGACTGCGGATTTCCGCTCTGTTATTTCACGGACGAGCAGCTCGGATGGTTTTACCGCATGGCCGGTCCGATGAATTTCGGCTGCGGACCCGCGATTGACATCAAACCGAACATGGATGTTTACAGCTGCTTCCCCCTGTCCAACATTCACAAAAGGTCTCTCTTTGAATTCAACTCCATTCAGGAAGTCGTCGCTTTTTATCTCGATCTTCATGACCGGATCCGGCAGGATTCACCCGGAGTGTTCGAGGAGTGCGCCGCATGTATTTTCCGTAAGGAAGGCCGATGCTCCGGCGGGGGTGTATGTCACAGCATTGAGGCCTCCTGCCCATGAAACGTCCGGCCCTTGTATGCCCTCATGTTCCGTCGCTGCTCGAGCAGATGAACGGGTATGATATCGCCGTTCGAGTCGATCATCTCCCGGACGTCTCCCGGGCGGCCGAGGATGTCCGTTCCGCAGGCGGCGTCCTGACCCGCGTCATCCTTGAAACGGATCAGCCGCTGAGCACCGTTCCAATCCCGGAAGACTGGGCGGGCATCCCGATCGCCCTGTTCGCGCCCGGGATGGGAACCTACAGAGACCTTTCCCGTCAGATTCAAAGATGGCGCGATTTTAAAATACACGTTTATCTGCCAGCCGGGAATTCTGAAAATCTTGTCAGCGCCCGCATCCTGGCCTCGCTGGGGGTCACGTGCTGTCTCGTCTTTGATGAAAGGGAGCCCGACTGGGCGGCGCTCTCGGATCTGATGACCTACGCGATTTTCGGCCCCGCCCCGCATGCCCCGGTCGAGCCTTTCCATCACATCGCCGAGCATTACAGCCCCGGCACCTATCTGAACTGGGGATCCCTTTATTTCGATGACCCCAAAGAATATCTGCACCTTGATTCAAGAGGGCGGGCGGCCCTGTCCCGTCGCGACCTTTCAAACGGTTTGTTCATCGCGGAACATATCTCCTCTATCAACGATCCCCTCGAGAACGAGGAATACGTGAAAGGATTAAACGCCTGGAGGCACTATTTCCTGGAGGACCACCCCTGTATCATGTGCGAGGGCTGGAAGATCTGTCTGGGAAGATTCGGTTTCAACGGCAGTCACAAAGCGGGGTGCTCACGCTTCGCGGCTGACATGCTTTCCGAAATCGAGCAATACCAGAGCCAACGGCAAGAGGAAAATCCACAGGAAAAAACCGCATGAAAACAATTATTTTCAAGGCTACCGACCTCTGCAATTCCAATTGCATCTATTGTCACGCGGTTCGGAAAGGGGATCAATCCATCAAGACCATGCCGCTCGACATTCTCGAAGAGTTCTTCGCCAAGGCGGACGCGTTTTTGATGGAGCGGCCCGAGGAAACGCTGAAGATCATCTGGCACGGCGGAGAACCGCTGATGCTCGGGCCGGACTATTTTCGCAGGGCCCTGGAATTCAAGCAGACGCACTGCAAAGACACCGGTTCGCGGATATCTTTCGACATGCAGAGCAATCTGACCCTGTTCTCGCGGGAATACGTCGATGTTCTGAGGGAGATGGACATCAAAAGCTTCGGCACCAGCTTTGAATTGCTTCCCGGAATCCGGGGCCGCGGCGGGAAAGAAGGATCCGACCGCTACAACCGGCAGTTCATAGATGCTCTTTCGCTGCTGGAGCAGGAAGGGTTCTCCTGGGGAATCATCTATGTTGTCACGAAACTGGCCTTGAAAGAACCGCTCCAGTTATTCCGCACCCTCGCCAACTTCGTTCCCTCCGCTTCGGTCATGTTCAATCCCGTCACCTTTTACAAAGACAAATCCGATCAGGTCGCCATAACACCGGAGGAATTTGTGGATTTCCTCGGCGGGATTTTCCCTGAATGGTGGCGCCATCGGGACCGGTATCCGGGCGTGGACCCGTTCAAGTCTCTTGTTGAGAACATCCTTGAGGGAAGCGATTCTCTCATCTGCGTGGATTCAGGAAAATGCGCCGACACGCATCTCAGCATCAGTCCGGACGGCATGGTCTGGCAGTGCGGAAGATCGTCCGACTGGGGGTTGATGCGCTATGGATCGATCATGGATTTTTCTCTTTCCGATATCATGAACCACCCCGAAAAGGAGATGATGAGAAAGAGAACGACCCTGCTGCGGGACGGGGAGTGCGGCGCCTGCCGTTTCTGGGATATCTGCCACGGCGGCTGCCCTCTGGATGCCCTCGCCGAGACCGGGTCCGTGATGCACAAATCCCCCTGGTGCTGGACCAAGAAAGGGTTTATCGAAAAGTATTTCGAACCGGTCACAGG
>CAYXFF010000061.1:6844-8324 GCA_964464185.1 uncultured Syntrophaceae bacterium
CAGTCGGTCTTTTCGGTGAAAAAGGGGCAGAACGTCATCCGGATTTCCGGCATCACGTCCAACATGACGGACGCCTCGGTGCAGACAAGCATCCAGGGCGGAGCGGGGGTGAAAATCGCCGATGTGAAGGTTGAAAAAACGTATCTGGCCGAGACTCACCAGGACAAGACCGAAAAGTTGAAGAACCGGCTGGAAACTCTGGAAGAGCTTATCAAGACCAGGACGAACGAGATAACGGTCTTGAACAGCTCCACAGATTATTTGAAAAAGGTCGTGCCCTTCCCTCAAAATCAGAAAACAACCCCGTCCGAAGTGGACGCGCATGTGAAGTTCTTTGCCCGGTCCTTATCGGAAAATTACGAAAAGATCGCGAAGGCGGAAAGCAAATTAAAGAAGCTGGAGGAAGAAAAAAAGGCCGTTGAAAGGGAGCTGAAAGATCTGAGCGCTCTCGCGGGCGAGAGCAAGAGCATCGTGGTTTCCGCCTTTGCCCCGGAGGACCTGAGAAAAATCACGATGGTTTTTTCATACCTTGTAAGCGGGGCCGGCTGGTCTCCTCAGTATGACCTCCGGGCGGACTCGGGCGCGCACGTCGTCATGGACTGCTTCGCGACCCTGCGGCAGTCCACCGGCGAAGACTGGAAGGGAGTTCAGATGGAGATATCAACGGCGAAGCCCTTTGTCTACGGCGCCCCGCCGGAGCTCGTGCCGTGGTTTGTCGATATTTATCAGCCGAGGCCGAGGATGCTCAAGTCCGCAGCCAGTAGAGAACTCGACAATCTTCAGCCCATGATGGCGATGGAGAAGAAAAGAGAGGCAGAGCCCGAGAGCGGTTATGAACTGCCGCAGGTCAAGGCGGAAACCAGTTCATTCAGCTTCGCGCTGCCGGGAAAAGTGGATGTGCCCTCTGACAATCAGCCCCACAAAATCCTGATAGCGTCCGCGGACAAAGACTCCAAATTTAACTATTACGCAGTCCCGAAGCTTTCAAAATATTCATACCTCAGGGCGGACATCAAGAACCCCTTTCCGTTTCCCCTCGTTGAAGGCCCCATGAGCGTGTTTCTGGATAACAGGCTGGTCGGCACCGCATCGTTGAACAAAACCATCCTCGCGGATGAAGACATGAGTCTCTCCCTGGGCGTGGACGAGGGAATCAAGGTGGAGAAAAAATTGGTCAGGAAATTCACCGAGTATTCGGGCGCCTTCACGAAGGAAACAAAGGTCCTTTTTGAGTATGTCATTGAGATCATCAACGGAAAGGACCGGGACATCGCCCTCACGGTGAACGACAACGTTCCGGTATCGCGGAATGAAAAGATCAAGGTGGAGATCGAATCGCCCAAAAAAGAGGAGGCAAAGATTTCCGAAGACGGGATCCTGACCTGGGATTTGAAACTCGCCAAAGGCGAAAAGAAGAGCCTTCATATAAAATTCAGTGTGGAATATCCGAAGAACCTGAGAATCACCGGGCTTGAATGAT
>CAYXFF010000061.1:8424-10050 GCA_964464185.1 uncultured Syntrophaceae bacterium
CGAGGGGGTTGAGATGGCGAAGAATCATGTGAACGGCGAAAAAAAGAGGGACCTGTTCCTGTACGCGTTGAGCACCTGCGGGTGGTGCAGAAAGACAAAAGAACTCCTGCAGGCCCTGAATGCGGAGTTCTATTACACGGACGTGGATCTTCTTTCGGGCAAGGAAAGAACGGACGCCATGGACGAACTCAAAAAGTGGAATCCCCGCTGTTCTTTTCCGTCTCTTGTCATTGATAAGCAGAAATGCATCGTGGGTTTTGATGAGAAACAGATCCGGGAGGCCCTGAAGCCATGACCGGCGAGATCATCATCACCGCCGAAGAGGTGGACCGGCTTTACGAGAAGCTCAGAAAAGAAGCCGGGGCGGGCGGCTACAACCTCAATCCCGACGAGAGCTTCGCAAAATCCCTGGTAAAAGGCCTCCTCGTCAACGAGAAGCGTTACGGCTACCCGGCCTGCCCCTGCAGGCTCGCGTCCGGTGCAAAAAAAGAGGACCTTGATTTGATCTGCCCCTGTGATTACCGGGATCCCGATCTCACGGATTACGACGCCTGCTACTGCGCCCTCTATGTCTCGCAAGCGGCTCTCAAGGACGGCAAACCCCCCGGCCCGATTCCCGACCGGCGTCCCCCGCCCGAATTGAGGTCGGAAAGAAAAGATTTGGTTCCCGCTGTTAAAATGTCTTCCCTTGCCTATCCCGTCTGGCGATGCAGGGTCTGCGGTTATCTCTGCGCCCGTGAGCATCCGCCGGAGGTCTGCCCCGTCTGCAAGGCGAAAAAGGACCGGTTCGAACGATTCATGTGACACCGTTTGAGAAGGAAAGAAGACCATGGCGGAGATGAAAAAAAAGCGCATCGGGCTGGCCCTCGGCGGAGGAGGTTCGCGGGGATTCGCCCATATCGGGGTCCTGAAAGTTCTTGAAGAAAACTCCATCCCCATTGACGTCCTGACCGGCACCAGCATCGGCGCCCTCGTGGGCGGCGCCTACGCGAGCGGTATCGGACCGGACGAACTGATCCGGAAGGTCCAGGAGATCGTCCGGAGCCCGCTGGCGCAGATGTCCATTTTCAACGCGATCGAGAATGGATCCAACAATAAAGAGATGGGGCTCGCCGACAAAATCGGCCTCTTTTTCAAAAGCCAGTGGCTCTTCGCGCAGGCCCTCTTCAATCCCGGCATGATGGAGGCGGAGGACTTTCATGCCGTCGTCAACCATTTCATTCCAGATATAAAGATCGAGGAGACAAAAATCCCGTTCCGGGCCGTGACCGCCGACCTTGTGAGCGGCGAGCAGGTGGTTCTCTCCTCGGGGTCCCTGCGCAGGGCCGTGACGGCCAGCTGCTCCGTTCCCGGATTCATGCCGCCCATGAAGGACGGGAAAAGGCTCCTCGTTGACGGCGGAATCGTCAATCTCGTTCCCGGCAGCGTGGCAAGAAATGAGGGCGCCGACATCGTCATCGCCGTGGATGTGGATCGCGACATCAACGCCGACCGGGAGTTCCAGAACGCCATCGATGTTTACACCCGCGCCGCCGAGATCGGCAGCTTCCATCTTTCAAACTTCCAGTTGAAGGACGCGGATATCGTCATCCGGCCGAAAGTCGGAGGAATGAAGTGGTTTGATCT
>CAYXFF010000062.1:0-1723 GCA_964464185.1 uncultured Syntrophaceae bacterium
AAAAAACCTGTCATATCGCCCGAGGCCTTTGTCCATCCTGAAGCCGTCATCATCGGAGACGCCGCGATAGGAGGTGACTGTCTCATCGCGCCGGGCGCGGTCATCCGCGCAGACTTCGGACCCGTCACGGTGGGTGAGGGATCGAGCATTCAGGACAATGCCGTGATCCACGTGAGCCCCGGAGATAAGGTGGCAATAGGAAAAAACGTGATCATCGCTCACAACGCCTCTCTCCACGATGTGACGCTTCACGAACGGTGTGTCGTGGGGATGGGGTCCGTGCTCCTGCAGGGGGTCGTGTGCGAAGAAGGGGTCATTGTCGCCGCGGGATCCGTCGTGCCGCAGGGCATGCGGATCCCGGCGGGGAAGCTGGTGGCTGGAAACCCCGCGAGGATCGTCAAGGACGTCACGCCGGAGATGGCCGCCTATGTGTCCGAGGGTATCGAAGAATATAAGAAACTCGCCCGTCTTTACAGGCAGTCGATGAAGGGGATCCCATGATTTCGCGTCGTGAATTCCTGATGGCCATGGCCAGGCTCGCGCCGGTCCTCGGCAGTGCGGGGTTCGTGCTGTCTGACCCCCTCCGGGAGCTCCTTATTCGTGAGACGGGACTTGCCTTTGCCCTGGATCCGAAAGATGAGATCGTCCAGCTTGCCCCGAGGGCGCGCTACTGGACATCACCGGCCTTCGGAGAGGCGAGCTGCCTGAAATGCCACGGTCCAGGGGAAGGCGTCAAAGGCAGGCGGCATGCCCACGGCGGCCGGATCGTCAAATGCCTGCTCTGCGCCCAGGGATGTGTCATTGAGGAGGGCGAGAGGGGAAGATGCCGGACCCGCATGAATGTGAACGGGGAGCTGCGAAGCCTTGTTTACGGGCGCCCCATCAGCATCCATGTGGACCCCATCGAAAAGAAGCCTTTCTATCATTATCTGCCCGGTTCGGAGGCCTACTCGCTGGCAACGGCGGGGTGTCCCCTGAAATGCAAGTTCTGCCAGAACTGGGAAATCTCGCAGGCTTCCCCGGAAGATTACCGGGTTGCCTGGCGGTCGCCGTCCTGGATCGCCCTCTCGGCGGCCACGCGGAAGGCGCCGGTCATTGCCTTCACTTACAACGAGCCGACGGTTTTTACGGAGTACATAGTGGACATCGCCCGGGAGGCGAAAAAGCTGGATCTCCGTTCCGTGCTGATCAGTTGCGGCTTCATGAATCAGGCGCCGCTGGCCGAGATGTGCACGGTGCTGAACGCCATCAAGGTGGATCTCAAAGGATATGACGCGTCGTTTTACCGCCATGTCTGCGGCGCGGAACTCAAGCCTGTGCTCCGGAGCATCAAGCAGATCTCCAGGAGCCGTGTCCATCTGGAAATTGTCAATCTGGTCGTTCCCACGCTGAACGATTCGGATAAAATGCTGCAGGCGCTCATCGACTGGGTCCTGGGCGAGGCCGGTCCCGATGTGCCTCTTCACTTCAGCCGGTTTCATCCCGATTATCAGATGCTCAATCTCCCTCCCACGCCCGTTGCAACTCTGGAGCGGGCGAGAGAGATGGCCATGAGTGCGGGGATGCATTACGTTTATATCGGAAACGTGCCGGGTCATCCGGGCAATCATACCTATTGCCCGTCCTGCGGGAAGGTGGTGATCCGGCGGACGGCGTATTTTGTTCAGGACGTGAAGATCAAGGACGGCCGCTGCAGCTACTGCGGCAGAAAAATCGCGGGGGT
>CAYXFF010000062.1:1823-6844 GCA_964464185.1 uncultured Syntrophaceae bacterium
GGAAAATCATGCGTTCGAGTCTGGCGGTCATCGTTTTGAGTCTGTCGCTGGCGGTTGCCTGTCAGGCGGGCAAGCCCCTAGAGGATGACGTGCGCTCGCCGACCTTTGCCGGGCGCTTCTATCCGGATTCGGGGCCGGTGCTGAGGCTCGCCGTTCAGAAATTCATGGAGGATGCCGTGCCGGCGCGGGTGAAAGATCCCGTGGCGATCATCGTCCCGCATGCCGGTTACATCTACTCCGGCCAGATCTGCGCGGACGGGTACAGGCAGGTGAGCGGACGGCCATACGACACGGTCGTGATCCTGGGGACCAATCATACGAATCCCGGTTTCAGGAAAATATCCGTTTTCTCCGGTGACGGCTATCGCACGCCCCTGGGGATTGCGAAAGTCGACAAGCGCATGGCCTCGGCCCTTGCCGCCTCCGATCCCGACTGCGTGCTGGAAGACCTGCTGCATGTCCGAGAGCATTCGGTGGAGGTGCAGGTGCCCTTCGTGCAGGTTCTCTTCCCGAATGCCAGAATTGTTCCGGTGATTGTGGGGATACAGGACGCGGACGCCTGTTCGCGTTTCGGCCGGGCGCTGGCGAAGGTGGTCAAGGGGAGCCGGACCCTGATCGTCGCGAGCACCGATCTCTCTCATTATCCGGACGCGAAGGATGCCGCCGCCGTGGATAAGGAAACCCTGGCGGCGGTCGTGACGCTTGACGCGGCGGTTCTTCATGAAAAAATAAAGTCGCTGATGGATCGCCATGTTCCGAATCTCGAGACCTGCGCCTGCGGCGAAGCGCCGATGATGGCGGCCATGACGGCCGCGAAAGCCCTCGGGGCGACGGGCGGGACGGTTGTGAGCTATTTGAATTCGGGCGACGTGCCCGTGGGAGAGCGGACGCGCGTTGTCGGATACGCCGCCGTGGCCCTGGCGGGGGGAGCGGAAAAACCGTCCCTGCAGAGGGATGAACCATCGAAAACGCCGGCCCAGGTGACATTGACGCCATCCGAAAAGAAGACCCTTCTCGCTTTTGCCCGCGAGAGCATATCGCGATACCTGGCGACCCGCACGATTCCGCTGGCGCGGGGGTTCGATCCCCGTCTTCAGATTCACCGGGGCGTTTTTGTGACACTCTGGAAAAAAGGGGAGCTTCGGGGATGCATCGGCCATGTGCCTGCCGACACGCCCCTCGTCAATCTCGTGGGAGCCATGGCCCTGAAATCGGCCTTCGGTGATCCCCGGTTTTACCCTCTTGGAGACGAGGAGCTCGGTCAGGTGGAAATTGAAATATCGATGCTGACCCTTCCGAAGATTATATCGGGTCCGGCCGATATTCTTGTGGGGAGAGACGGCGTGATCCTTCAGAAGGAAGGGCGCGCGGCTCTGTTTCTGCCTCAGGTCGCCCCGAAGGAGGGCTGGGGGCGCGATGAGACGCTGGACCATCTCTGCCTCAAGGCCGGATTGGACAAAGGGTGCTGGAAAGAGGGCTCGCAGCTCTCCACCTTCCAGGCTATCGTATTCAGCGAGTCAGACTTCAAGTGATCTTCTCCCTCTAAACGAGATGCAGGTTCCATTATTTGTCATCGGGCTTATTTCGCTTCTCGGGCAGGTGATCCTGCTCCGGGAATTGAACGTGGCGTTCTTCGGCGTTGAGCTGATTTACATGCTGGCCGTGGGTATCTGGCTTTTCCTGACGGCCCTGGGCGCTCTCGCCGGCCGCCGCAGGCTGAAACCGTCCCTGAACGGGATCATGTCCCTCTTCGTGTTCTATGGGATTTCTATCCTCGCGAGCCTTGTCTTCATCCGCGCCGGCCGCCTGATTTTTTCCGGTGTGCCCGGCGCGTATCTCTCTTTTCCGGAGCAGATGACGGCGATGGTCTTCGCCCTTCTGCCGGTGGGGCTGCTCTCGGGTCTCCTGTTCCAGTGGGCGGCGAAGATTTACGTCCGATACAATAAGACCCTCATCGGAGCTTACGGAATCGAGAGCGCGGGCGGCGTTGCGGGGGGACTGATCGCCACGGCCGGCCTCAAATGGGGGATCCAGAATTTTGCTCTCGCCGTCGTCTGCGGCCTGATAGCCCTTGTCACGGCCGTGATCTATTTCTCGGGCAAAGGGGCGCGCCTTTACAGAATGGCGGGAGCCGGTCTTGCCTGTGCCATGCTGGCCATGCTCTGCCTGTCGTCATCTCTTGATCGGGGAATGACGGCCTGGAATCATCCGGGCCTTCTGGAGAGCCGGGATACGCCCTACGGTCGGGTCACGATATCAAAACTCCATGACCAGATCTCTGTTTTTGAGAATGACGCCATCGCCTTCGAGACCCAGGGGACGGAAGCGGAGTCCTTCGTCCATCTTGCGGCCCTTCAGCATCCGAAGCCGGAATCCGTTCTCATTCTTGGAGGGGGGATCGAGGGGACGGTGAGGGAAATTCTCAAGCATGCCCCGAAGCAGGTGGATGATGTCGAGCTCAATGCGGCGATGATGAAAGCGGTTCTGGACAAACTGCCCGGGGATATTGGGGCGTCTTTGAAGGGACCCGGCGTCCGCCTGATCATCGGCGATCCCCGGACATTTTTAAAGGAAAGCGGCCGCTATGACCTTATTCTCATCGGTATGCCGGAGCCCTCGTCCGGCCAGTCAAACCGGTTTTACACGAAAGAGTTTTTCGAGCAGTGCGCCGGAAAACTGAACCCCCGTGGTGTGGTCGGTCTACGGCTGCGTTCGGCGGAGAATTTCTGGACTCCTCAGTTGACCCGCCGGACAGCAAGCATCTACCGCGCCCTCCGGTCCGTCTTTCCGGACGTCCTCCTGCTTCCCGGTGCAACCAATGTCGTGACGGCTTCCCGCGATCCGCTGCCGCGGTCACCGGAGATTATGACCGGGAGATTCGACGAGCGGAGGATCGACGCGAGACTCATTTCTTCACCCTATATCCGGTATCTCCTGACGAACGACCGTTTTTTTGAGATCGAGCGGCTGATGAAAGCCTCGGCGGCGCCGGCGAACACGGACCTGAGGCCGGTCTGCTATCAATACACCCTCATGATCTGGCTGTCGAAATTCTTTCCCGGAATGGCCCTGCCGGATATTGCCGACTACGCGGAGAGGAACGTCATGACGGGCATGGGACCCTGGTTGGCGGGAATCGCCGCGGCGGTTCTCTTTCTTCTCACCCGTCTGAGGCCGTCCTGGCGCAATGCCGTGCTTGTTCTGATGGCGGGTTTTCTGGGCATGGTCCTGGAGACCGTCCTCATCCTGCATTATCAGATGAAGCAGGGCGTTCTGTTTCAGGATATCGGGATTCTGCTGACCCTGTTCATGGCGGGACTGGCCGTGGGTTCCATGGCCATAAGCAGGATGATGCGCCGGCGCGGAAGAGGGGGGAAAGGGCCGCGGTGGATCGGCGCCGGAATGCTCGCGGCTTTCGCTCTGCTCTGCCTCTTTATCATGCTGAGTGTGACCGGGGGTGATCCGGCGGGGCTGGCGCGGACGGGAGGACTTCTGGCGGGTACGGGATTTCTGGTGGCCGGTATTTTCGGCTTCGCCGCCACCCGCGATCACCAGGATCAGGCGAAAGTGATTTCTCCGCTTTACGCCGCCGACCTGATCGGCGGATGCCTCGGATCGCTCCTTGCCAGCCTGATCCTGATTCCTCTTGTCGGGCTCGATGCGACTCTCAGTGGGATGATCATCCTGAGCGCCCTATCGCTCCTGTTGTTGTAGTGGGGAGGATCGGCCTTTAATCCTGGGTTCTGCCGCTTTCCACCCACATGGCCGCGACAAGGGCTGTCAGATTGGAGATGGTTCCCAGGAGACGGCGCTGTTCCGGAAAGAGGGATCTGGAATCGTATCGGATTCCGAGTCCCCCGATGATCCCCTCGTGCGATTTCATGGGGATGAAGAAATACGGCGTTTCAGAATGAGTGTGCGTGCCCGCGCCTGAAAAGGCCCCATGCTCCAGGGTCCAGGCCGCAGCGGCCCTGTCATTTTCGGTGATCTCCAGGTCGAGGCTGCTCTGGGCCCAGATCTTGATGCTTTCATCCTGTTCCCGGAAAAAGACGAAGGCCGGCGCGGTTACAACCATTTTTATATACCTCAGGGTGAGCTGCCCCAGCTGGCTCAGCGCCCTTGTCCGGAGGGATTCCGGTATGCTCCGCGCGGGAGGAAGCGGCTCAACGGGAGTGAGAAGCAGAAAGTCCCGGCTCATATCTTCAATAAGCGAGACCCGGTCCAGCCTGCCTTTCAGGAAGGCGTTCTGACGGCGCACAATGGTGATAAGATAGGTCATCAGGATGGCAGCGACCAGGTAGAGCGTGACGTTGTATATATCCTGCGGTTTGGAGATATAAAAAGTGAAATGGGGCGTCACGAAGAGGAAATCGAAAATCAGAAGACCGGCCGCGAATGAGAAGACGGCGGCCCACGTCCCGAAATAGATCGCGCTCGCGATCGTGGGGACCAGGTAGAGGAAAACCAGTGAAGACGGCTGGATGATCCCCTCAAGAAAGATATTCAAAACCGTCGTGAGGGCGAGCATGGCCAGGAGGATCAGAATCTGCCAGAGGCGTGTCGAGCTTTTTTGCCGGATATCCGCTTTCTCCTGTCCCCCATTGAAAAAAGACTCCGGACCCTCATCCTGACTTGTATGCTGCATGATCTTCTTCCTCCCGGTGTTTTTCATGAAATCTGGAGAGATAGCAGGTTGCTGACTTCTTCCGCAGCCTGATCGTCGGTCAAATTGTAAAACGTAAAAGAGTAACGTTCAAGACAAATGTGACTTTTGCGGATCAGCGGCGGTTCTTATTCATATTGTCTGATTTGAATGCTACTTTAGGTTGAGCATGACATGGCGACTTATTATTTCTCTATCTCCGGGGGTAATATCCACAAACGATACTCCGCAATCGTAGGAAACATGAGATTCCGCAGCATAGATCGAGAGTTTCTCAACCCACACGACTTTGCCTTTGGCGATAATGGGTGTATCTGCATCGGGAAGGGAAAATTCGAGGTTCAGGAGAGTTCCAGCT
>CAYXFF010000062.1:6944-9702 GCA_964464185.1 uncultured Syntrophaceae bacterium
ATGAAACCTTCCTTTTCAATCTTCCCAGAGTTCCGGATCGACGATGCCGATCTTGATGGCGTATTTGAGAAGTTCCAGACGGTCGTGGACGCCGAGTTTGTTCATGAGGCTGGTGCGGTGCTTCTCCACGGTCTTCGGGCTGACACAGAGAATGTCGGCGATCTGGTCGGTGGAATGGCCCTGCGCAACCAGGCGAAAGACCTGCTGTTCCCGCTCGCTGAGGAGGTCGTAGCCGCGCAGTGAGGGTGCACTCTTGCGGGTCTTCAAATACTTGCCGATCACCTCCGCCCTCAACCGTGAACTGAGGAAGTATTCGCCGCGGCGGGCGGCGCGGATCGCTTCGAGAATATCCTGGCTGGGCGAGGCCTTGAGGACGTAACCCAGGGCGCCCGCGGCCAGGGCCTGCTGGACGTAGGTTTCCTTCGCGTGCATGGAGAGGACCACGATCTGCGAATCGGGCGCCGACTCGCGAATGAGGCTGATGACTTCAAGGCCGCTCAGGCGGGGCATGGCCACATCCAGCAGGACGACGTCAGGATGGAGCGATTTGGCTTTCTCCAGCGCCTCCCGCCCGTCCCCGGCTTCTCCGACGGCCTCCATGTCCTGCTGTCCGTTCAGGAGCTGTCGGAGTCCGTCACGTACGATGGCATGATCGTCTGCTATCAGAACCCGGATCTTGTTCATGACGGACCTCTCAAATGACCGGAATATCCACCCGGATGGTGGTTCCCTTGCCGGGAGTGGAGATGATGTCAATGGAGCCCCCGAAAGAGGCGACGCGCTCCCGCATGCTGAGGAGACCGATGCCCCGGAGGTTTCCTCCCGGCGCCGATCCTTTCCTCAGTTGTTTGCAGCCCACGCCGTCATCCCGGATGACAAAGATGACGCGGGGATGGCTGTAGGTGAGCATGATCTCAATCCGGGCGGCCTTCGCGTGCTTGGAGATGTTGGTCAGGCCCTCCTGAAAGATACGGTAAAGGACCATTTCGATTTCCGGATTCAGTCTTTTCTTCAGACCAAGGGTCTGAAAGTCCACCTGAACGTCCGGCCACCGGCCCGTGAATTCCTGAATGTACCATTCCAGCGTGGGAATGAGCCCCAGGTGATCGAGAAGGTCCGGACGCAGATAGGACGTTGTTTTTCTCACGCTGTCCGCCAGCCGTTCCACGGTCTCAATGATACCGCCGAGGCGCTTCCTCTGATCCGCGAATTCGGGGGGAGTATTCCTGTACTCGGCTTCGAGGTCGAAATGAAGCGACGTGAGAGCCTGGCCGAATTCGTCGTGGAGGTCTCTGGCCAGTTTTTTCTTTTCTTCTTCGCTCACTTCGATGAGGCGTCTGGAGAGATGGCGGATTTCCTCCTCCGCTTTCTTGCTCTGGGTGATGTCGATGAAGTTGCCCACCACGGCGGGTTCCCCCATGTACGCGGCGTGAGTGGCCCGCAGTTCCACCCAGATGGTGGAACCGTCCTTCTTGACGGCCCTGAACGGATACTGGGTAGGATCAATTTGACCTTTTTCCCGCCTCAGGCCTCTTTCCTTGACCATGGCCCGGTCTTCCGTATGAATCACTTCCCAGAAAGGCATTCCGATGAACTCGTCGGGATGATCGTATCCCAGCATCTCCGCGAATCGCTGATTGACGAATTGAAACAAGCCTCCCTGGTGGACGAAGATTCCCGAGAGGGAATTTTCCACCACCGTCCGGTATTTTTCTTCCGAGTCATGGAGAGCCTGTCCCGCCCGTTTCCGCTCGGTGACATCAATGATAAACCCCTCGTATCCTTCCACGGCGCCTTTTCTGTCCCGGCGCATGGCGGCGGTGATCATGACGTCCATGACCGTTCCGTCCCGGCGGCGGAAGCGGGTCTCGAAATTCTGAACGGAGCCTGTTTTCTCCATGCTCTTCAAGAAGCGCTTCCTGTCCGTTGGATCTTCGTAAATGGAACGCGCGTGCACGAGGCCTTCAATCTCTTCCCGCGACTTGTAGCCCAGCATTTTGACGCCGGCTTCGTTAATGTCCAGGATCATACCGTCGAGGTTCGTAAAATAGACCATGGCGGGCGAGTGCTCAAAGATGCTCCGGAACCTCTGTTCCGGCGCGCGCGCGGATTTTTTCTTTGCTGTTTTTTTTGTTGTTCCTGTCATTTCTACTTCATTCCCATGGCCAGCACGGCGGCGCCGATGGCGCCGTTGACCTGTGCGTACGGTGAAACGTCGATGGAAACCCCGAGCTTCTTTTCCATGGCCTTCACGACGCCCCTGTTCTTCGCCACGCCCCCCGTCATCACCACGGGAGGCACGATCCCCACGCGGTTTGCCATGGCCGCCACCCGTGCGGCGATGGACTCGTGAATGCCGGCGATGATGTTCTCGCGCCTTTCGCCTTTCGAGATGAGGGAGATGACCTCGGATTCCGCGAAGACCGTGCAGAGACTGCTGATCTTCGATGGGCTTCCCGCCTTCAGGGAGAGGGTGCCGAACCCGTCAAGGTCCACCTCGAGGGCTCTTGCCATGACCTCCAGAAAGCGGCCCGTGCCCGCGGCGCACTTGTCGTTCATGGCGAAATTCTTTACCTTGCCCTTTTCATCGATGACGATGACCTTGCTGTCCTGGCCTCCGATGTCGATGATGGAGCGGACGCCGGGATTCAGGTAGTGGGCGCCGGCGCCATGGCAGATGATCTCCGTCATGGACTTGTTCACGAAAGTCACGCTGTTCCTGCCGTATCCCGTGGAGATGATCTTCCGAACGGCCGAT
>CAYXFF010000063.1:0-6216 GCA_964464185.1 uncultured Syntrophaceae bacterium
GGCGACCGTTTCGTCGTGCTTGTCTGAGCCGTGCTCTCCGACGATTCCTATCCCCCAGTCGCCGTCGTATCTGGGTACCATGTCGTCGGTAGGGTTCATTGGCACCTGGCCGAGGCGTGCCCGGGCTATTCGAGTGTTCTCGTCGAGGCCTGGGTATCCGTCGGCCTGCTCTTTGTTCGCGACTTGCTCGAGGTTCGTCGCGACCTCGTGGACCTTGGTCGTGTCGTTCAGGTGGTTGTTGAAGTCGGTTACTGACGTGTAGTTCGGGTCGTGGGCCGCGTTGTCATGGGTCTGCGGCTTCTGTTTGTTGAAGAGAACGCCTGCGAGGCCTTCGACGTTGAGCTCGTCGTCGCCGTGGTCTTCGTGGCTCTCGTGGTGGTCGGCGATTGGCTGGCCGTCCTGCAGGATTCCCGGTAGCCCGGTGACGTCGAGGGCGTCGCTTCCGCCTGCCTGGTGCGCTGCTTTGTGGGCAAGGGGAGTCTGCGAGTCCGCGAGTCGTCCGTGTAGACCGTCGACAATCAGTTCGTCGGCCGCGCCTTCTTCGTGCTGCGCGGCGTGGTACGGTACCGCTGGCGGTGGCGGTGGCGCTGCGCCGGAGACGACGATCTTGGTTGGGGCGAGGTGGTTGTTGAGCTCGACCTGGTCTAGCGGGCAGGTGACGTCGGCGATGACTAGGTACGTTCCTTCGGTTGGTGTCCAGTAGTCGACGGCGAGCGCCGAGCCGGTCGCGCCTGGTGCTATTACCGCTGAGTAGAGTTCGGTCGCAAATACCTGCAGACCGGCGGAGTAAATCCGTAGGATACCGCTGGCGAGAGCTTCATGTATTCCGTTGTTTCGGATAGAGACCGCCGGTCTGTAGGACTGGAGGACTGCAAGCGACGGGGGGGAGGTAAGTCCGATTACCCCGACGTCGTAGTCCGCCATATCTACGGGGTGCTGAGGCCGGAGACGTGGTACACGTCCTCGGCGATCTGGTTCAGCAGGGTGGCGGCCGCGGGACCGAGGTGCTGCGTGTCCGCCCACTTTGCTACCAGGATGGCCACGGCGGCGACGAATGCGTCGCCGGTGCAGACCTTCGAGAGGTGGTACAGTTCGCCGTGGTATGCCTCGTACGCGCCGTACTTCACCGGGAGAATCCCGGCCGCGCTGCAGAGCGCGCGGACCGCTACCTGGTTGGGGTAGAAGTCGATTATGTAGGCGCTGTAGTTCTCGGCTGCCTTCGCGTTCACTGCCGCCAGGGTGGGGTCCAGGAGTGAGGAAAGCATCCGCGCGTTGAACTTCGCGATCCGTTGTGCGTCTGTTCTCATGTTCCTGCCTTAGGTGACGGTGATGTTGAAGACGGAGTCCGCGATGTCCACGAGGTTAGCTGACGTCAAGCCGTAGGACTCGTACTTGTCGTGCAGCGACTGCGCTACGCTGTTCAGAGTCGGACCGTCGATGCCTTTCCTCTGCTTGCCCCAGATCTCTCGGCCGAAGTTCAAGTAGAAGGGGTAATCGATGGTCGGCACGTCCATGCCGTTGAGCAGTGCCTGAACCGCCATTTCCATGGCTACCAGGCTCTGTGTGGCGCTCGAGAATCCGGTCTTCATTCCGGAGAGCACGGAGGCAATCTTCAGGGACATCGTCGCCGGTACGGTCTTCGCGAGGTAACTCGCGATTCTCTGTGCATCGGTGATCATTGGAGTGCTCCTTGGTTGCCTTTTGGCGCGTACGGCCCGGCCGGGTTTTGTGCTCCGCGTCCAATGCGTGCGGCCGCGAGGCTGCCGGTCTAGGGCCGCACGCTATGTGATTGTAAGTCTGGGCTTTGCGCTGTCAACTGATTTCGAGTGTCACGCGGTACGCGTCGTCGAACCAGGTGGACGTCCAGAAGTCGGCGCCGCCGTTCGCGATCTTTGAGCTTGAGCTGGTGAACCGTGAACCGCGGATCGCTTTCTTGTCGTGCTTGTGTGAGCTGTACCAAGTTAGACCGAGATGCGAGCAAGTCGTCGCCGGCGTCGATGTAGCGAAACTCTGACCGCAGAAGCGCGCGAGTCTGTTTCCTAGTCTGGTGTCTGAGTTGTGGTAGCCGCAGTGTTCGATGTTGTGTCCGCCGATCGCGCGGATGTCGCGCAAGGTCGACGCGTAGACTGCGCCCCAGTGAGTTTGACTCTGTGTGGGCATCAGCCAGAGGCCGCCTGGGCCGAGTGGCCAGTTGTGTTTGGCGGCGTGTTGGCGCCGGCAGTCGGATACGTCGGCGAGCTCGTTGTCCTGGTCGTCGACGAATCGGAGAAGTCCCCAGATGACGGCGCGGGGTAGGCCTTCGAACATGGCTCTGGTGTGCCGGCAGTAGCCGGGTGGTAGTGCGATGTCGTCGTCGATGTGCAGGGTTACGTCGCCCTTGGCCGCGTGGAAGAGGCAGTTGTCTGGGAAGCCGGAAGCGGGGAACGGTTCCGGCCGTGGCTTTGTGACCTCGATGATCCGGACCGGGAATGAAAGTCGATTCCGGCTTGTGTCAGTTCTGATGGCGTCTAGCGTGTCGTCTTCGGTGTGGTCGATGGCGATTACGAGCTCGTCGGGTTGGTCGTCCTGGGCGCGCAGCGAGGCGAGCAGCCGGCCTGAGCGCCAGAGTTCGGCCCGGTTTCGGGTTGGGACGATGACCGAGATCGTCGGCATGGTACGGAGTGTATTTCGGTCCGTCCTCGCTGTCAATGGTGTCGTGTGCCGGCGTGCATCGTCAGGCCTGGTTGTGTCGCGGGCGATGACGATGTCGGCCGAGCTCGTCGTCGGTGTCGATGCTGGCCAGCATCGTCGTGTCTGGCGTATGGCGCCCGGGCTGAGGTTGTGCTTGACCTCATCGTCGTTTTCGGTTATGCTGGCCACGTGAGTAGAAGCTATCCTGGTGGTAAGTCCGGGTCGGGTGTCTTTCAGCGGATCATCAGTCAGATGCCGCCGCATGAGCATTACGTCGAGCCGTTCCTCGGTGGCGGAGCGGTCATGCGGCACAAGCGGCCGGCGCGGTCCAACCTCGGCATCGATCTCGATGGCGCTGCGGTCCAGCGGGCGGCCGTGCTCGCCGCGGCTGATGAGTGGATATCGTGGCCGTATGAGGGTCTGGCTGGTTATCCTTCGGATTTTGTGAGCTGGGAGTGGCTGAACGTCGATGCGGTCGAGTGGCTCAAGACCTGGTCTCCGCCGGCGTCGACGCTGGTCTACTGCGATCCGCCGTACCTGATGGAAACTCGCAGCTCGCAGCGTCGGATGTACCGGTACGAGCTCTCGGATGATCGGCATTGGGAGCTGCTCGATGTCCTGGTGAAGCTGCCGGCGCTGGTGATGATCTCGGGGTATGAGTCGCAGCTCTATTCCGATCGCCTCTCGTCGTGGCGGGTGATGCAGTACCGGACGATGACGCGCGGAGGGCGAATGGCGGATGAGTGCCTGTGGTGCAACTTCCCTGAGCCGGTCGAGCTGCACGACTACCGGTACCTCGGGAGGGACTTCCGGGAGCGGGAGCGGATCCGCCGGAAGCAGGCCAGGTGGGTCGCCAGGCTGTCGGCGATGACGGTGCTGGAGCGCCGATCGGTCGAATCGGCGCTTTTGGAGGTGCGAGCTCGAGAGCGGACTTCACAGGAGGCTCAAGGTTGAACGATCTCGGGTTGCCGAGAGATAATGGTATCCAGTCGCGCCCTGGTCGCCTCGGGCCTAGTCGGAACTGGCCGGCAATCGGGAACGTGGGGTCGGTCTGCGGGGTTCCTGGCACGCTTCTCGCGTCGAGCTGCTCGATGCTCCGGGTCGGGGCCCCGTGGGGCGAACTGACGGCGTCGCGCAAAAGTGAGACGAGGAGTGACAGCAGGTGGAGAGAACGCGCGACGGAGGAGCGCGTTCTCCACCTGTTTCAGGGTTGTTGATCGCGGGCAAAATGTGGATAACTCGTGGCCGGGCTGGCCGGGTCGGGACTTAGGTCTACTCCGGCCTGTGGATAACTCGGTGCATAACTGCCGTCGTCCCGGCGTGCACTTTCGATGCACAAACGTCTACCCGGGGCCGCTCCCTGTCGGGTTCCGTGTCCCACTCTCGTGGTAGTTCCCGGCGGCGTTGCGTGCTACAAAGGTGTGACAGTTTACATAATAACCATTATCAGAGGTCTGTAGTGTGCGCAGAAGTGGACACGAAGTATAACTTGACAGCACCTTCTCGTAGCAGCTATAATACCCTGTGACAAAGGAGATATATGGACGTACAATCGACGACGCCAGCGCCTAAGCCTGGGCCTGGTGATCGGTGGCGGTTGAGGGCTACGATTTCGGTTCATCCCTCCACGTTGGTGGCGCTGGATGATCTGTGCAAGCGGTTCCGGACGACTCGCGGAAGGCTGGTCGATAAGATGGTTGAGTCGGTGTCTGCGGGGTACAAGGACGGCCGCATGCGGTGCATCACTGGCGGGCTGTGCGCGCTGAATCGGACCGATCTACCCGAGGTGCTGTGAATGTCGTGCTGGGTTCTGGGGCCGGGGAGGTACACGTGGTGAGGGAAGGTCAAGAGGGTGAGCTCAAGCAAGCAGACGTCCCGCAGTCTGGCCGGGTCTTTAGGGTCGTCGTCTGCGAGTTCTGCCACTGGCAGTATGGCGCGTGGTGGGTCCGTGTCGAGGTCTACGGGTACTGGGGTGACTGTCCGCACTGCGGACGGCCGACGGCGGTGGCAACGGCTTACCGTTTCTCAGTACCGGGTTCTTCGGTTTCTTCCACGAAGTCCCGGGCTGCTTCAGGGTACCAGCAGGAGCTAGCTCTCTGATGCTGATTCCGGATCTTGCGGGGAGTCGTAGGATGGCTGGGGGTGAGGAGGAGCAGTTGGTGGATCGGGTACGAGCGGCTGCGCGGCGGTGGGGAGTACCAGTGCGACAGGTGGAGGTGACGCCGGATGGGTTTTTGTTGGCGCATACTGGACCGGATCATAGGCAGGCGCAGATGGAGATCGACTGTGAGTGGTAGGTGCTGATTCCGGATCTGGCCCGGGTGCTGAAGTGCTCGTTCTGCAGCGTCGAGGTTGACACGCGCTGCGGGGGGTACTGGTTTCTGCTCCTGCAAGAGCGGGGGCATGTTCTGTTTCCTGATGCGCCGTCGCGCAACTCTGGGGTTCCGCGGCCGACTGGCTTGCAAACGGTGCTCTGCACGGGTTGCGGACGGCGACTCCGGGAACAGCTCGAATCGATGGGGATCTGTTTGGAGAGGCCGGCATATGAAAGAGTCTGATAGACGGGCTGCGCTGGCGTGCCTGGCTGCGATCGAGCTGAACATGGCCGAGGCTTATGGTATTGAGGCGTGGCGTAGTCGGCTGAGTGATGGAGCTCGACTGGGTTGGAAGACGATGATGGCCGAGGTCAGGGCGTATCAGCGGGATTTGCAGAGCCTGGCCCCGACGCTGGACCAGGCTGTATACGCTGACGGCGGATAGAGTACGCGCGGCGATGGGGCAGCCCTAGGATAACCTGCGCAGCCCCAGGACAACCTGCCCGACAGTCGCGCGGTGAGGCTTAGTGCCGGCATGAATTGTGGCCGTGAGCCTCGGCCCCGGGTCGGACCGGGGCTTTTCTTCTGGGGGGGTCGGGGGTCCGGCGCGCGCCCTAACACGCCTCGCGCGCTGACCGGAGCTCGCGCTCTGACACGCCTCGCGAGCGCAATCCGGCGCGCGCCCTAACACGCCGCGCGCGCAATCCGGCGGCCGAAATGGCGAGTGTCGAATCCGATGACACGGATTTCGGCCGCCAATCAGGATACAGGAATGCTTGGCTCCACTGAGACCGCGCGCCCTAACACGCCTCGCGCGGTCGCTCCCGTGTGTCGTCATCGACAGGTTTACATAATCTCTAATATCAGGCCTCCTGGGCGTCCTACAAGTTGTCAATCCGGTAGCTTGGGGAGTTGGCCCTCCGAGACCTCCGGCCGCGTGCCCTAACATGCCTCATGCGGCCGGAGGTCTCGGATTCCTCCAACTCCACCTTAATTTGACAACTTCTGATATTAGGGATTATGTACTCGTCTGACGAGCTTGAACCTGTCGCAATCCTGACGACACACATAGGATAAAATCCGGGGGGGTCGCGCGCCCTGACACGCCTCGCGCGACCGTCCTCTTCTCCGGGCAGGGGCCGCTACCGTCACGGCGCTAAGACCAGGTGAACCTCCTCACAGCGCGGCCGGAACCAATGGGTCTGGAAACGGCGGCGCCGAGCCGCCGACA
>CAYXFF010000063.1:6316-9677 GCA_964464185.1 uncultured Syntrophaceae bacterium
TGAACCGCGGCCGGAACCAATGGGTCTGGAAACGGCGGCGCCGAGCCGCCGACAACGTGCGCACTAACCAAGGACGGCCGGGTCGGTTGGTCTAGCAGTGGAACAGGAGAAGTACCGCAACTATGATGCCGGCGATGATGCAGAGCGGAAGGTTGAAGTGTCTCACCGTAGAACCTGAAACATCTTTGCGGTGCTGACCGGCGGTGTGTAGTTCACGATGAGCCAGAGGGAGGTGCAGTATAAAGCGCCGTTACCCGTTCCGTACGTGATCCGAACTTCTAGAGAATCGAAGTCAGCAGGGCTCCAGGATCCACCGCCCGGTCTGCCTAATGGGTCAGTGTAACTGGTGTAAGCTGTTGGTGCTCGCCGTGCACCGATGTCCTTGTGTAGTGCACCAAGCCGGAGTGAGACGACGTAGATCGCTAAAGTTCCTCCGACTCGTTTGACTCGATTTGAGATAAAGGCGCCATTTGGTGGGATAGTGGACCCTGGTGGAATGGAGTTCTGTACTAGTGAGTACTGCTCGGAGAAATTGGCTGATGCGGTTGTGATGTAGCTTAGGTCGTCATCGTCTGGTGAGTTTACTGCCGTGACCTTGTTCGCGCCTGCGCCAAGCGACCATTGGTCCGGTGAGGTTACGGCCGCGACCTGTATTGTGGCTGTCGGCACTAAGCTTCTTGCGAGGTCGCTACGCAGTCCCAGGTGTTCTCGATGGCGTTGTAGATGAAGCCGACGTAGAGGTATTTCCCGAGGACTGTCGTGGTCGGCAAGGCTACACCGCGAGCCGCGTAGCCGCCAGCGCCGTTGTTCCAGGCCAACGTTCGCGCGCCGCCGTTGTCGAGGATTCTGAGGATGAGTTTTTGCCCCTCTACTGGGCTGCCGGCTGGTGCGCTGAATGTCGCGTCGTCGGCAAGGGCGCTGAGGTAGTAGAGATCGGTCGTGTCAGCGTCGGGGGTAGGGTTTGCGTTTGAGGCTTCGCCGTTCGCGCGGCAGTTGCGTTTGCTGACCGCGTCCGCTACATCGGCGTTGGTGTTGGTCGCGTCCGTTGGTAGGCCGTTGGCGTCGGCCGACATCATCTGTCCTGGCGTGGCAGTACTGCTGTGGAAGTCGGTGTCTGCGATGTCGTGCTCTGCGGGTGTCTGGGGCTGTGCCAGGATTCCGGGCATGCCGGTGACGTCCAGGGTGTCGGTTCCACCTGGCTCGTGCGACGATGCGTGGATCTCGGGCGTCTGCGGGTCGGCCAGGAGTCCGGGCATGCCGGTCACGTCGATCGGGTCCATGCCGCCGAGCTCGTGCGTTGTGTGGTGGGTCTCCGGGGGTGGGCCCATCGGAACGGGCTTGACGTCGAAGTTGTACTGACCGAGGGGCACGGTCTGGAGTTCGCCGGTGGTGAGGCTCTGCACGGTGAGCTGGCACAAGATAAAGTAGTCGTCGTCCGCCGGCGCGCCTGGGTCGAAGGGAGTCAAAGCCGCCAGGCTCGTCGACGTTCCGTGTGCCAGCTCAATCGTTGCAGAGACTGAGGAGTACTCGAGGATTCCGAGACTCTCTCGGTAGATTCTGAATAGAGCGCAGATGCGCGCGTCTTCGTCGGCGAAGTTCTGAACGGTGACTATCGGGGTGATTGGGCCGATCTCCTGCTCGGCGATCGGCGCGAGGTAGGCCAGGGGCCGGACGTCAAGCATCTAGTAGTAGGTCCAGATGACTGGCACGGAGGGGTGGCCGATGTCGGCGTGGATGTGTCGAGCGGCAATGCCCAGGCGCTTGAATCCGTGAGCGAGGAGTGAGGAAATCAGGGTGAACCTGGCCGCGTCGCCGTCGATTGCGAGGTCGGCCGCAAGTCCGAGGAGGTGCTGGGAGAAGAGAGCGCCGCGCAGGTCGTAGTTGTGCTTTGGGCAGCGGTATCCCGAGGAGATGTAGATGGGACCGAAGTCGTCGCGGACGGGCTCCAGGGTGACGGCCAGGCGTTGGGCTGCTGCTTCGATGACGTCGTGGCAGCAAGGGCAGCGGAATTCGTCTAGGTTGAAGTGAGGGGTGAGCTGCCGGTCCGGCATCAGGCCGCTTGGAAGTAGCCGAGTACCAGAATGCGCGTGCCGGCGCTTATGTCGAGGATGATGTAGAGGTCGGGCAGCTTGATCTTGTCGTGGCCGCCCAGGCGTTTACCGATCGGGGTCGGTGAGGTGTAGATTCTGAAGACGGCGTTACGGAGAATCCAGTCCAGGATGATTTTGGCCATGGGTCTCCTTTTAGAGGAGTGCGGCCCGGCGCTGGCACGCTCGGGCCGCTGGGGTGTTCGTCATGAGGGCCTTGATCCTACCCTTTCAGCTTTGCTACGTCGAGATCATAAGCCAGGTCCCGATATCGCGGCCTTCTCAAGGGTGAAGTTCGACCGCAAGATTGCCCAGGATTGGAGGAGGGTTCTCCCGGCCCGTTGGTAATTGGGCATGCGCTAGTCTACAGCTTTGGTCGTGGGCGTCAAGCGCCGGCTACTGCCAGCGGATCAGGCCGCGGATACTGAACCCGGCCAGGCCCGCGACAGCGGCGATGCCGAGCTTGGTGACGGTGTGGTCGAAGCCGGCGAGGCACGCGGCTACGACTATGAGGGCGATCGCTGCGATGCCGGCGATCGCGGTCGCGGTGTCGGTCGTGCGGCTGCTCATGCGGTGTAGGGCTCGAGGATGGCCTGTCGGCTGAAGATGTGGGCCGAGAGAAGTGGAGCCCCGAGGTGTGCGTACCACTGCCATGAGGTAGAGACGTCTTTGTCCCAGGCGCTTCCGTTATCACCTGATCTTGACTGTGTTGCCGTGTTGCAGAGTTCGACGAATGATGTCACGGAGGATAGGCGGAAGTAGAGTCGTGCATCGTACTTGAAGAATTGGCCGTTTACAGGAGATGGGGGGAAGGAGCATGTGGAAGAGCAGAGCCAGGTGTCGATTAGTCCTTGTCCCATCTTGCCGAGGAGTTGCATGAATGTGTCTTCGGCGTGGGGATCGACGTATCCTGTGATGATGATGTGCAGGCAGTGGTTTGGCTGGATGAGTGTGCCGGTGTTTAGGGCCCCGAGTACGAGCGTGTCGCCAGGTTGGTCGACGACCTGCAGGCTGTGAAGCGCGAGCCTTGTGTAGACGGCGTTTGCTGTTGCGCCGCCTGCTGGGAGGAACTCGGGCGGCACCAGTGAGTCTGCTCCGAGGGGGGCGAGGCCGTTAGCTTTGCCGGCGTTGTAGGGTTGGCCGTAGAGGTCGTTGATATTGATCTCGTCGGGCTGTGTGTGGGAGTGGGAGAAGGCATGGCTGGTCGGGGTCTGAGCGTCGGCTGCTTTGCCTGAGAGGTTTGCGATGCTGATTTCGTCGGCGCCGCCGTCTTG
>CAYXFF010000064.1:0-3022 GCA_964464185.1 uncultured Syntrophaceae bacterium
TTATTGAACTCTTCGACATAGTGACGGGCAAGAAGACCGATGTCATCCGGTCTCTCCCTTAAAGGCGGAATATTGATCGGCACAACTCTTACCCTGTAAAAAAGGTCTTCCCTGAAAGAACCCTCGGTAACCATGCGGCTGAGATCCTTATTCGTCGAGAAAATGAACCTCACGTCCACGGCAATATTTTCCGTTCCGCCCAGTCTCCTGATATATCCATCCTCGAGCATCCTCAGAAATTTAGCCTGAAGAGGAAGACTCATGTCACCGACTTCATCGAGCAGGAACGTCCCCCCGCTGGCATATTCCAGAAGTCCTATTTTACGTTTCTTCGCATCCGTGAACGCTCCCGATTCATAGCCGAAAAGCTCACTCTCCAAAAGCGTTCCCGGTATGGCGGCACAATTGACCTCCACAAATCGCTTGGAGTTCCTGTTGCTCTGACGGTGGATGGCGCGGGCAATCAGTTCCTTGCCGGTTCCGCTCTCTCCCTGAATCAGAATATTTGTGTTGTGTTTTGCAACCTCTTCTATAATTTGGAAAATGCCTCTCATCTGTCTCGACTTTCCAAGGATATTATGAAAACCGAGGAGCATATCCTCGCGTTCTTTAAGCTTTTCAACTTCCGACTTCAGTGATTTTGCCTCCAGGGAAAGCAACGAGTGCATAATGGCGTTGTCATAAGAAGAAGCAGCGTTCTTAACAAGGATATCGAGAATGTTGATCTGGTCCTGTGAATAGGCACCGCTTCTTTTACCAAGATAAAGAACACCCTTGAAATTATCTCTGATCTTCAATGGGAATGCGATTTCAGAGGGGTAATCCTCAAAAAGATAAGCCGTCGGCACAGGATAATGTGAGGCGAACTCCTGAACCATAATAGCGTTTCTTTCCAGCGCCTTTCTGATGATGCTCTGGTCTATCTTGCCGGAATACGCGTAGGTATCTTCTACGACGATCTCTTCTCCGTCATAGATCAGACACTTGTTTCTTTCCACGTCCAGAAAGTAGAGAAGCGCCTTATCCGCTTTTCCGAGTCTCATGGCGTTTTTCAATAAAATTTCATGAATTTCGTCAAGGACAGAGCACGCGTTCAGCTCTGTTGCAGCCTTCTGAAGATCCAGCAACTGGTGAATTTTTTCCCTGTTATTCTCAAAAAGTCTGGTTGTTTGAATGATAATGCTCACCTGATTCGCGAAGGTGAGCAGAATATCGATTTCTTCCGGTGTAAACTTCGTTTTTTCCTTGGTCCATACAGCAATGATACCCGTGACCTCATCCTCAATCTTCAATGGCGCGTAAAATGTCGAGCCTCTCTTATAGAACTTGGTAATTTTCCGATCCGTCTCCGTCATTCTCGGATCCGTTTCCGAATCCTCGAGGGTGATATATTGACCGGTCTTCACAACTCTCGTCTCAAAACTGTCGTGTTTGTGGAGATTCAGGTTCACGCTGAAGGCTCGCTTTGCCTCTTCAGGCTCGTAATTTTTCACGACCCGGGTGATCAAGTTTTCCTTTTCATCATCCAGGAGACAGATAATACCCCGGTCAAATCCGAGCGTATCTATAACCTCATCCAAAATTTTTGTCATTATTTCATCTACATAAGAGAGCTCTGACAAACGTGTATCCCCATAGGGATATTCATTGATTGACAGAGTCCAGGAAATCTCATCGACCGTTGACGGCGCCGTCAGGAACGTGCTGATCCTGTGCATGCTCTGGATCAGTTTATCCTTGTCAATGGAGAAGGTTGTTGCGGTTCTTGGGTGGGGGTTCATACCCTCCTTGCTATTCATCGGAGACATGGATCATCAACCTCTGTCTAATTCTCCCTCAACACCAGGCTTAAGACCGTGGTCAGCTTTATAGCGTCTTCATTGACCTTTCTGAGTCTCGAGCTGACAATCCGGGCAAGATTAAGAAGGATCCGGTATCCAATTTCATAATCACTTTCCGCCAATCTCAAAAAATCATCCTTTCTTATCTCATAAAACACGCAGTCCGTCTCAGCCATGACGGTTGCCGTCCGCTCGGATTCTTCCAGAAGGGCAATTTCACCAAACACGGGGTGCTGCTTGGCGTCAAGTCGTGTGAAGACTTTGTTTTTCCCATCGCTATCTTCTTCTACACCTTTCAGGGTCAGCGTTTTGATGACCTGCACCACCCCTTCAATAATGATATACATGGCATCGCCGATCTGACCTTCTTCCATGATGACTTCGTTTTTATTAAAGTTGACCTTCCTGGAAATGGTCAATACCTTCCGGATCTGTTCAACGGTCAGTCCGTTGAACAGATCCGTTTCGCTCAAATGGCCCATCAATTCTTCCATGGTTTTTCTGACCTTAAACGGAATCCCGCAAAATAAAAATCCGCTTTCCACATCCTGTCATGACAGGCCATTGAAGCCTGCGGGGGCAAGAAGAACGGCATAATCCTCTGCTTTGATAATATAGTCACTTTCAGGATTGATTACGACCCTCAGAGTGTCTTCCTTCGTAAAAAGGTCTTTCTTCGACTCCTTCAATTTCTCCCTTATAAATATATCGATGGCGGACGCGTCATCGGACAGGACGTCTTCGACCTTTACACCCTTTGTTTCCTTCAGAAACCCGAGCAGGATGGACCGGTGCCTGCTTTTGCAATAAACCGATAACTCCTCAAAAGTCCGGCCGACAAAATTCTTCGGTATTTCCTCCCTTCTTAAGGCGCCCGAACCCTCCGTGGTGCTGAGAAGTCCTGAAAAGACTTTTGAAAGACCCGGAGATTTAATGGCACTGGCAAGAAGGGAACCCGCGTGCTCACCTCTCACAATGATTTCATCCACATTGGCGCGCCTAAGGTGCGACTTATTTTCACCATCCAGAAGTTCCGCGATGGCTTTGACCTTTGGAGCCAGCGATTTTATGGCCAGTGCGGCAAGGATGGTTCTGTCGTCGGCCCTCTCCCGGGGATGGCTGCCTGTAAAATCCGCCATGATCACCGCAAATCCTGCCTTTCCTATATTGGCCCTCAACAG
>CAYXFF010000064.1:3122-9365 GCA_964464185.1 uncultured Syntrophaceae bacterium
ACGGAGGCAACCGTCGCCGTCAACATGGACAATAAGCCTATGCCTGAGATCATTAAAAAAATCCCGATGATTTTCCCCCCATCTGACAGGGGAACCTTATCCCCGTATCCGACTGTGCAAATGGTTACAAAGGCCCACCAGACACCGTCCCACAGGGATCGGATGGTTGACGTATCTTTTCCATTCTCAAAATAAAAGGCCCCAAAAGAAGCAATGAAGATGACACCCAGCGTCAGGGGCGCAATGAAGAAAAAACGCTCCCGGCGCAGAGCCCTTGTAATGCCCCTTATTTTTAAAAGAAGGTTCATTTTTAATCCTTAAGACTCCAGCAGCCTTTTTTGAGCACACTTTTGTTAATATATCAAAGATTCTTTTATTTTTCAAAGGCTTAAGGATTTGCGCAATTATTGGAGGAACATCTTTCATCGCGGGTCTGCAGACCGTACACTCAGATCCTGTCGTACTTGGTAAAATGCATGGAAAAGGTCGCCCTTCCCTGGGAAGCCGATCTCAAATCCGTGGAATACCCGAACATCGCTTTCAGGGGAACCGCGGCATTTATTTCGCAGGTCGGTCCTTTATGGCTTATCGCTTTGACCTCGCCCCTCCTTGCGTGTACGTCGCCTATAATCTCACCCATGTACTCGCTTGGCGTAATAATGTTCAGTTTCATGATGGGCTCGAGCAGGACAGGCCCGGCTTTCCGGCTTCCCTCTTTGAAGGCCGTAGATGCCGCTATCTTGTAAGCAATGTTTGATGATTCTCCTTCCCTGTATGTTCCCCTCAAAACATGCACTCGCACATCCACAACGGGATATCCCGCCAGGACACCACTCAGCGCCGCCTCGCGGATACCTTCTTCTATGGCCGCGTAAAAAAAATCCGGAACATCGCCTGGCGGCATTTCATTGACAACCTCTATCCCCTTTCCTCTCTCCGCGGGTTCCAGCCTCAGCTTCACCTGCCCATAATGCTTCTTCTCGCCTAGTTCCTTCTCGAACCGTCCTTCGACATCCACTTTTTTCTCAATGGTTTCTCTGTAGACCACCTTCGGTTTTCCCACATTCACCCGCACATTGAATTCCCTGACGAGCCTGTCAATGAGAATCTCCAAATGAAGTTCACCCATGCCGGACATGACCGTCTGCGCGGTCTCATCATCATACTTCACCTTTAGAGTCGGATCTTCTTCCATCAGCTTGAAGAGTGCTTCCGCAAGTTTCTCCTGATCTCCCGGTGTTTTGGCCTCGATGGCCTGACTGATCACCGGTTCATAAAATTCAATCGATTCAAGCAGGACAGGGTGATCCTCAACGCACAGGGTATCTCCCGTTGCGGCGTCCTTCAGACCCATGACCGCGATAATATTCCCGGCCGTCGCTTCCTGCATCCTTTCACGCTTGTTCGCATGCATTTTCAGAAGCCGGGCGATTTTTTCTCTTTTGCCCTTGCTCGCGTTGTAGACTTCACTCCCCACCCCGATCTTCCCGGAGTATATTCTCAGATACGTCATCTTCCGGCCCTCATCCATCATGACCTTAAACGCGAGGGCTGCCATGGGGTCCTTATCGCTGGACCGCCTCTTCTCCGCTTCTCTGGAAACGGGGTTTATTCCCTCAATGGGAGGCAGGTCTTCCGGCGATGGTAAAAAATCAACCACGGCATCCAGAACCGGCTGGACGCCCTTATTGCGGAGGGCGGAACCGCACAGAACGGGCACGATTTTCAGAGCAATGGTGGCTCTCCGGATGGCTTCCCTGATCTCAGCCTCGGAAAGGTCGGAGCCTTCGAGATACTTTTCCGCTATGGCATCATCGAACTCCCCGAGGTTTTCAATCATTCTTTCCCTCCAGGTTTCCATGTCTGCCAGGAAATCAGGTGGAACATCAACATAGGCATACGTCAGGCCAAGAGACTGTTCATCCCAGATTACGAGTTTTTTCTTTATGAGATCCACGACTCCCCTGAAGCTCTCCTCCCGCCCACAGGGAATCTGAATGATAAGCGGAAAAGACTGAAAGCGTTCTTTCATCATCTCCACCGTGGCAAAATAATCGGCACCGATTCTGTCCATCTTATTGATGAAAGCCTCTTTTGGAACACCATATTTATCCGCCTGGAGCCATACGGTTTCCGATTGAGGTTCCACTCCTTCGACGGCGCTGAAAACAACGACGGCCCCATCGAGAACTCTGAGGCTCCTCTCCACTTCTATGGTAAAGTCCACATGGCCTGGCGTATCAATGATATTGATTTCATGATTTCTCCAGTTGCAGGTCGTGACCGCGGACGTGATGGTAATTCCCCGCTCCTGTTCCTGGGGCATCCAGTCCATGACCGCTTCCCCGTTATGCACTTCCCCCATCTTATGGGTTTTGCCGGTATAGAAGAGAATTCGCTCCGTGACCGTCGTCTTACCGGCATCAATATGAGCCACGATTCCTATATTCCTGATTCTCGAGATCTTCGTCCTTGAGGCCATGATCGCGGTCGCCTTCTAAAATCTCATTCAACCATTGAGCGTTCTTTGATCAGTTCTTTATTGAAGGTAAAAGGAAATCGCGTGTCCATATGCCCCTTCAGCGTCTCGGGCACTTTTCCATCAATCTCCAGCTTTACTCTTTTGATCAGGGGCAGGTTCTGTAGGAGGGTGTTGGTCAAGGCATACACCGTCGCCACTTCACTGGAGCTGCCTCCGGGATGCCGCTCGACCAGGTTTCTGTTGAAATTAATAATGGCTGTTCCATCCTTCTCAACCTTCACGCTCTTGAGCTCCGTTCCATCCGGGAAGACACCCACCAGTCCCTTGTTCAGGCCCTCTCCGGGTCCGTCGATCAAAGCCTTCACCAGTTCCTCAACCTGACCGTTGACCGTCTTCTCTCTGGGGATAAATCTCTTTTCAGGAACGAGAAACCTTTCATTGGAATCGGAAAAAAAGAGGATCACCTGATACTTTTCCTTCTTGACTGCCGTTGAGCCCTTTTCAAAGGATGGATAGATGATATCGTAAAGGGTGATGCCAAGGAACGCGAGAAAGCCAAGACCCACCGCAGCGATCAAGGCCAGCAGAAAATACCTGACGCCTTTTTTCTTTTTTCTGGTTTTCAGTTCTTCAGATTTTCTTTTTTTCTTGGTCGCCATGACATACCCTTCAAATCGTTAGTCATCGGAAAAAGATGCGACAATTTAGGGTATTTTTAAAATGCTGTCAAGATAAACAGTTCAGCGCGAGCACGTCGCGTCACGTGGACCGGGGAAGAATCTGCTGTGGCAGGAATACTAACGGGAACCGGCTGCGATGGCCTCGAGACCCGCTCTGGCCTTGACGCCAAATTCAGAATCCGGCGCGACATTTATAATGGCACGAAATTCTTCTTTCGCTGCATTCGTGTTCTTCAACTCAAGATAACACCTGGCCAGCCAATAATGAGTCTCGGGAAAGTCGGGGGCTTCCGCCAGGGACTTTTTCAGGTTGCGGATGGCTTCGTTGATCTGCCCCCGGGCAAAGCAGGTCATTCCGCGATTTTTCTCAATCAAAGGGAGAAGAAGCGTGTTCGGTTCTTTCCTGACCGCCTCGTCAAACTTGGAAAGAGCCGTCTGATAATCGCCTTTCTTGTAATAGGCATACCCCATGTTGTTCAACGCCCCCGAAGGCGTCTCGTAGAGAATATTGGAAACGGCTTTATTGAATTCCTCGATGGCCTCATCCCACTTGCCCATTTCCGAATAAACGGTGCCGAGGTAATTGTGGGCATCTGAATAATCCGGCTTGATATCGATGGCTTCCTTTAATTCCGCAATCGCCTCCGGCATCAGTCTTTTCCCATGATAGGCTATTCCCAGATAATAACGGATCACCTGGTCGTCCGGATTGAGCTTTTTCGCTTCGAGCAGTTCCCTGAGCGCGGATGTATATTGTCCCTGCTGGATATAGGTCACTCCCTTGTCCAGATACAATCCGGCGAGTTTCGCGTTTTTTACCGCGCATGATGCTATTCCGGCGGCCAGAGAAATAATCATGCAAAGACACAACGCCATTTTGACGCTCTTCGGACAACGGATGCATGCTCTCTTGAATGGGATTGATGTTTTATTCATTTCTTTCCTTTCCGTTGATCCACCAGTCGCTCTTATCCTTGAACCACCACTGCGATGAATCCGTTTCGATAATCGTATCGGCCATTCGACGTGCCGTCTCCGTGGAGAGTCTTTTGACCGCGAAATGGATCCATTCCTTGCTGTATTTATTTCCAAGATCACCGTATTCCTTCAATTGATAAATCAGGGCCAGCTGATCCGCGTCGTGGGCGAGTCTGGATTCCAGTGTCTTCTTGCCGTTGAATTCGTCAAGGGCTGCTTTAACGTCATTTCCAAAAAAAAGGGGCTCCGTCAATTCCCGGATAGCCTTCGCTTCATCCACGGTTACATATTTCTTGTTCATGTAGTTCATGTCTCCTGTGCGTGCTTCAGGAAGATCATGGAACAGGCACATCTTGATGACTCTGGATTCATCCGCTTCCGGAACAAGCCTGCACAGGGCGTATCCGATGAAAATGGTTCTCAGCACGTGTTCGGCGACGGATTCGCAACCCGATCCGAGAAATTGAAATCCCGTCCTCGGCGTTTTTTTCAACATTCCCACTTCAAATATGAAGTTTACAATATTCTCCATCTTACTCTTTCTGCCTTTTCAATGTCTTGATCCTGTTCTCCATCATCCCGGAAAGCTTTCTCATTTCGGTTTGAAGAGAGGCGATTCCATCCGGTTTCATGACGATCAGTTTATCGAGACGCTCCCGCCAGTATTCCAGGACGGAGATCTCGTTTTCGCGGACTTTCTCGTCAAATTTCCTCTGAACCTCTTTCAAAAAGGCGGCGTCTTTGATGTTCATCACACTCCCTTATAGATCTTGATCTTTCCAAGAGCTGTGTTCAGCAGGGTATATCATACTCATGGATAATGCAAGAAGCTAAAACCCCGTATCAACCTTTGCCTGTGATGGACAGGTGGAAAATCATCTTTGAACCGTCGGTCATCAAGCCAATGAATACCGGCTTCCCTCTTTCTTCACCGTCTTTTTCTTTTCCAGGCGCTCCAGGTGCTTTTTGACCATGGCCTGTTCCGCAAACTCAAACAAATATTTCGGTTCTCTCGGTCTTTTGTAGATCATCCATTGACTGACGATTTCTTCAAGGGTCCTCGGTTTTTCCAGATAGGCAAGCAGTTTTTTCTCTCTCTCATCGATAACGGCCAGATAAGCCTCCGCCAACTCGGATAGATTCCCGTCAATAATGCCGGTTTCGTGGGCGGATATGAATGTTCGTGCCGGAATCTTCATCAAACGACGAACGGATTCTTTTGTGTCATCGATATCGGAGACTCGGTCTCCATACCAGGGTCCAAAACCCGTCATATCCAGGTCTCCAAGGAAAAGGACGCTTTCTTCAGGAAAATAAAAGCTGCAGTGGCCGATACTGTGCCCGGGTGTGTGTATGACCACCATGCTGGTCCTGCCGAAGCTGAGCACGTCACCATCCTGAAACGCCATGGAAGGTGTTCGTTCCCGGTAATGAAAGGTGTTGATTATGATATCGTGCCAGGCCTTTTCATGCTCCGTTCCAATCAGGCCATAATAATCCAGCAGATTCCGGATGGACTGATAGCAGGGCACTTCATCTTTGTGCACACATAACTCCGCATGAGGAAAAAGGAAGTTGAACATGATATGATCCTCATGATAGTGAGAATTGATAAGCATATCCACTTGTTGAGCCCCAACCAAGCCTCTAAGAAAACGTTCGTCGGACCCCGCGTCGATAAGGGCCTTTTTTGAATCGTCTATGTACAGGGAGTTGCAATACGGATATCGGCCATTTGCCGGCCCCGGAACGAAAATAATGTTTCCAAACCTCTTTTTCCCCATCATCAGCAGCTTTTTCCTTTCCGGATCAGGGGTGCCTGAAAATCACATGATCGAAAAACCGAGGTAATTTACCAAAATCTGTACGCATCAGCAACAGGGCTCTTAAATGTCGTTGCAAAACCTTATTTTTTGACCTTTTTCGCCTTGACAGATGAAATCCGTTGCTGTATGAGCTATTCAATTAAATATCTTTTTCCTCATCAAATCCGAACCAAATGCGGTTGCATCAATACAATTAAACGAGTCGCTCCATGTAACTCATTCAATTTTTCTTGATGGCATTCGCTGCTGGAATATTAACACTAAGAAAGGGAGGTAT
>CAYXFF010000065.1:0-9090 GCA_964464185.1 uncultured Syntrophaceae bacterium
GCATCTTTCATTTGACAGGCGAATCGGAACTAAGGTAAAAACTTGAAACTCGAAACTTTAAAATCGAAACTTTAATTGTATGGTTGACGTTCAGAATCTGGCTGACGAAAGAAATATCAACATCAAGAAGGTCGGCGTGAAGGGCATCAAGTACCCCATCCTTGTGCTCGACCGCGCCAACGGCGTTCAGCACGTAAACGCGACGATCAATATGTATGTGAATCTCCCTCATCATTTCAAGGGAACGCACATGAGCCGTTTCGTCGAGATTCTGAATGAGTACCGAGGGAAAATCAACATCAAGACATTCAAGACCATCCTGGAGAAAGTGAGAGAAAAACTTGACGCCGAATCGGCGCACATGGAGATCGAATTCCCCTATTTCATCGAAAAGACCGCTCCTGCCTCAGGGGCAAAAAGCCTCATGGAATATGTATGCCGCTTCAGCGGTGAGAACAGGGGCGAGCAAACGGATTTCATGGTCGGCGTGACGGTGCCTGTCACAACCGTATGTCCCTGCTCCAAGGAAATCAGCAATCTGGGCGCTCACAACCAGAGAAGCATCGTCAAGGTCAATGTGAACTTCAAAAAATTCTTCTGGATCGAGGATATCATCAAACTCGTGGAGGATTCAGCCAGCGGCGAGGTCTACTCTCTGCTCAAGCGCGTCGACGAGAAGTTCGTCACGGAAAAGGCTTATGAAAATCCCATGTTCGCCGAGGACGTGGTGAGAAGCGTCGCGGAGAAATTGAATCAGGATAATAATTTCACGTGGTACAGCGTGGAGGCTGAAAACCTGGAAAGCATTCACAACCACAGCGCCTATGCGTATGTGGAAAAAGAATGACTCGGAAGGGAGGAGAAATGCCGACGTACGAATATCGATGTGAGGCCTGCAAGCATACCTTTTCCCTGGTGCAAACGCTTCTGGAGCACGACAGGGGAAAGGTCATCTGTCCCAAATGCAAGAAAAAGGAAGTGAAGCAGACCGTTTCAACTTTTATCACTCAGACGAGCAGGAAAAGCTGAGGGATGGATCGTCCTTATCCGAACGGCCGTTCCGGTGCCACGGGCGCGGCACTTTCCCGGCAGGCGGTCAGAGAATGATTTTTATTCCACTCTCGAAATTGCCGTCCTCATCGTAGTCCCAATACCATCGCACCTCTTTTGTTTTCGCGTTGTGAACGGCATAGCCGTAAACCGTTCCATCGGGAAGGGTATACACCGTTAGATGATCGTCCCCGCATTGATAACTCGTCAACGTGGTTTCGGCTCCCGGAATGGTATCGATCTTATCAATCGACCCCTTCTTCCCCAGGCATTTGCATTTCGTCAGATCGGGGAGAGGCCTGCAGGTTTCATACATTTCCGTCCGTTCGTTGTAGAATTTTCCGTTTTCGCATTCGACGGCGTGAACGACCGGACAGGCGACCAGCAAACAGACCACTGCGCCGACCATTTTCCTTCCGACATCTCCGGCCATTGAAAAAAATTGCTGCATCGGATCGCTGTTTCTCCTTTCTCATGCCGGCGCGGTCCTCGTCCGGCATTCGTTTTTTAACTCATGATAAGAACCATTTGGCGAGTTCACGTTTTCATGTACAAAACCTGAAATCATTTGTCAATCGATTCATGCACCAAATCAAGCTTCCGGCTTCGAAAGACCCTTCCCTGCCTTTTTGCGCTTCGCCCGCTCAAACCGTCTCATCCATGGGAAGACAGAATCCCTTGACACCGGCCCGGGGATGTTCCCTCTTCAATTGCCGGATGAGGTCGGTGACAGCGGGCACGTCCTGGTCCTGAAGTGCGAGGATCAGGATGTTGTTCTTGCCGGGCCAGATGTGCGTCCCCAGCTTGGGTTCTGTCTCAGTCCCTTCCCCGTGGCATTCCTTCATCTTCGTGTAACTACGGATGCCCGCTTTCTTGAAAGCGGCAACGACGTACTCGTCCGCCGCTTCATGATAGACAATCATAAACATCTTCATGGATTCTCCCCTCCTTCCATGTCTGCCTTCTTTTTTCGCCTGAAGAACCGGAAGCTTCCTTTCCACTTCATCCTGCCCTGCCAGTCGTCAAAAAGGTCATAGGCCGCCGGAACGACCACAAGGGTGAGGAAGAGAGATGTCAGGAGACCGCCAATAACGGAAATCCCCATGGGTGAGCGCGTTTCGGCTCCCTCTCCCAGTCCGAGGGCCACGGGAAGCATCCCGAAGACCATGGCAACGGTGGTCATGAGGATTGGCCGCAGTCTCACCGGACCAGCCTGCAGAAGGGCCTCTCTCCGCTCCATTCCTCTTTCGCGAAGCGTGTTGGTGTAATCGACGAGGAGGATGGCATTCTTCTTCACGAGCCCCATGAGCAGGATCAGACCGATGAAACTGAAGATGCTAAGGGTCTTCCCGAAAAGCAGCAGCGCTCCGAAGGCCCCGATGAAGGAAAGGGGCATGGATAGAAGCACCGTGAAGGGATGAATAAAACTCTCAAACTGTGACGCAAGCACCATATAGGCCATGATCACACCGAGAACCAGGGCAAACATGAGGTACTGAAACGATTCCCCCATGGTTTCGGCCTGTCCCTTGTATTTGGGGATGTAATCCATCGGAAGAATCCGGGCCGCGATGGCATTGAGTTCCGACATGGCCTGACCCAGGGGTTTTCCTTCGAGGCTCGCATAGACGGTGATGGCCCGCTGCCGGTCCACCCGGTTGATAACGCTGGGACCGCCGCCTTCCCGGACCCGGACGACGTTGGCGAGTTCCACAAGCCTTCCGTCTTTTGCCCGCACGTAAATCTTCCCCAAATCGGACGGATTGGTCCGGTCCGCGGCATTGAGCCTTACCCGCACATCATAGCGCCTTCCCCTCTCCTCGTCCTTGTATTTGGTCACATCCAGTTCACCGCTGATCAGGAGGTTCACCGCCTCGGCGATGGACGCAACACTCACCCCCAGGTCGGCGGCCTTGTCTCGGTCGATAAAGACCTTGAGCTCCGGCTGTCCGGCCTCAAGGGAGGTATCGACATCCACAATGCCTGGCAGTTTTGAGAATTCCCCAACGATCTGCCGGGTATAAGACTGAAGGGCCGAAAGATCACTGCCCCGGATGCTGTACTGAATCGGCACATTTCTTACACCGCCGCCGATCAGTGAAATGTCCTCCGCTGTTCCTTTCAGACCCGGAATTTCGAGAAACTTCTTTCTCAGTTCCTGCTTGATCTGCTCCTGACTCCTTTTCCTTTCCGATTTCTTCAGCAGATTGACAAAGAAAATGGCTTTGTTGATCTGAACCGTCCTGCCGTATCCCTGAATATAAAAAACCGACCTCACTTCGGGCGTTTCCCTCACAATCTTCTCCGCCCTGTTAAACATTTCATCGGCCTTGTCGACGGAATAATCCACGGGAGCCTCCATTCTCACAAGGAACACGCTCTGATCCTCCGGGGGAACGAATTCCTTCCCCATGAATTTTGTAATCAAGAGGCTTGCGATAAAAATCATAAGGGCAAGGATCAGAACCGTCTTTCTATGGCGGAGCGATACCTTGAGGAGACTCCGGTAAGCCGTCTCCATTTTCTTATACCCTCTTTCCCACCCCTCACCAATTCGCAGAATCGGCTCGAACCGCGAAGGGGGACGTGAATATGCCTCCACGTGTTTCTCGTGCGGTTTCAGAAAAATCGACGCCAACATGGGTGTCAGCGTAAAAGAGACGACGAGCGAGACGAGAACGGAAAAGACAACGGTGAGGGCGAACTGGAGAAAAAAACGCCCGATGATGCCTTTCATGAACGCCACGGGAAGAAAGATGACCACGATGGCCAGGGTCGTGGCCAGAACGGCGAGACCGATCTCCGAAGTCGCAAACGACGCGGCCTCCCGGGGGGCCATGCCTTCCTCAATATGGCGGTGGATATTTTCGATGACGATGATGGCATCGTCGATGAGTATGCCGATGGAGAGCGAGAGCGCCAGCATGGTCATGTTGTTGAAGGTGAAATTGAAGGCTTTTATCAGGGCGAACGTGGAGATCACGGAGACGGGAAGAGCGAGGGCGCTTATCAAAGTGATCCGCCATTCCTTCAGGAAGATGAAAACCGCCAGAACAGCGAGAAAGCCTCCTATGATGAGATGGTGCTGAACTTCATTAATTGAGCGTATGATGAACGTCGACTGGTCAAAGGCGATCCCGATCTCCATTCCCGGGGGAAGGTTCTTCTTGATGGCGATCAGTTCCTTTTTGACACGGTTGACCACCTCCACCGTGTTCGTTCCCGACTGTTTCTGCACACCCAGACCAACGGCGGGAAGTCCGTTGAACCTCGCAATGGTTCTTTTTTCCTCCATCCCATCCTCGACCTTCCCGATATCCCGGAGACGTACGGGTGCGCCCTTGTAATAGGCGACGATGAGATCATTGAAATCGGGAACCTTCGCAAACTCTCCCTTGATCTTGACGGCATATTCCTTGGACACGCTTTCAATCCTGCCGCCGGGCAATTCAAGATTTTCGCGCTGAAGGGCCTGGATAATATCACCCGGCGCGATCCCGTAAGCCCTCATCCGGTCCGCGTCAATCCATACTCTCGCCTGCCTGAGACGCAGCCCGTACATCCGAATGGCGCCCACCTCGTTGATCCGCTGAAGCTTCTCCTTGAGGACCTCATCGGCGTACGTTGAAAGTTCCCTCACAGGTTTGCTTCCCGCAAGATTGAGCCAGATCACGGGATTCGCGTCGGGGTCCACTTTTTCTATAATGGGTTCATCGATATCCGTGGGGAGTTTCGACCGGATGACAGAAATCTTCTCCCTCACGTCCTGAACGGCGAGATCGATATCCCTTTCGAGAACAAATTCGACCGTTACGACGGACGCCCCCTCCACGCTTATGGAAGTGATGGTTTTGACGCCGTTGATGGTATTGACCGATTCCTCGATCTTGTCGGTCACATCGATATCCATGATCTCCGGGCTCGCGCCCTTGAGTTTGGTGGTAATGTTGATGATGGGAAAGTCCACTTTCGGGAAGAGGTCTACCCCGATGCCCGGATAACTCACGACGCCCAGCACCACCAAAGCCATGATAAACATGGTGGCGAAGACAGGCCGCTTGATCGAGGTGTCAGCGAGCCACATGGACCTTCACTCCTTCCGCCAAGTTATTCTGCCCCACCGTTACGATTGTTTCTCCTGCCTTCAGCCCCTCGGTGACCTCAACGAGCTCGCCGTATTTTCCGCCCAGCTTGACCTTTCTTTCTTTTGCGCGGTCTCCCTCCACAAGAAATACCTTCATGGTATCCGCTTCGTAAAGGATCGAGGTGATGGGCACCACCACCATATCTCGCGCCTCGCTGGTGTAAAGAATAACCCGCGTAAAAAGACCCGGCTTCAACAGCCCGCCTCGATTCGAAGCCAGGGCTTCCACCTGAAGACTTCTGGTCCGCTCCTCCAGACTGGGATAAACGATGCTGACCTTCGCCGCAAAGTCTTTGCCCGGCGTGGAATCCACCTTGAACAGGACCTGCTGACCGACTCTGAGCTTCCCCACATCCCTTTCCGTGACGGTGAACAGCAGCTTGATGGGATCCACCTTGATGAGCGAGAAGAGCGGCGTACCGTTCCGGACGTAATCGCCCGCTGAAACCTTCTTTTCCTTGACGTAGCCCTGCAGGGGAGAATAGATTTTCACCTTCGCAAGCCTTTCCCGCGCCAGTTCCAGTGCGGCCTTCGCACGGTCCACCTCAGCCTCCGCAAGGGCCAGCCGGGTCACCACATCGTCAAACTGCTGCTGGGTCACCAGTTGCTCCTTGTAGAGGGCCTCCTTTCTCTTTTGTTCGACCTTCGTATTCACCAGGGTGGCTTCCGTCTGTTTCAGGGCGGCCTCCGCCCTGCGCACTTCCAGCCGATAATCCGTGTCGTCCACAGCGGCGAGAACCTTCCCTTTCGTGACTGGAGTCCCCTCCTCAACGTAAACCCGGGTCAGCAGCCCTTCCACCTGGCTGCTGGCGATAACCTCTTCGAAGGCCTTGAGTGACCCTATGGCCTCCACGAAGGGCTTGAGTGATTTCTTTTCAACGGTCTGAACTTGAACGTTGATGACTCTCTCAGCAGGGGGGGGCTCCTTTTTCTTGCATCCCGCGCTCACCAGGACCAGTGCCGCAGCAACCCATACCAGAACCTCCATGCCTGCCGATCTCTTTTTCATGTCACCCATGACCCTTTTCCTTTATATTTATACATTCGCTTCGCGCCACACCCTTCACGCCTTGCAGCTTAAGGCTTATGAAACCGTTTCAAGTTTCTGGTTTCTGTTTCTAGTTCAAAAACGACACGTCATAAAATAAACCAAAAGATATCCTAAATCCTGCATGACGCGATAGACTCCTTACGCCTCACGATGTTCGACCCACTGTCTCAATAAGTTTTCCCGTCGCCCGTTTCAATTTCAATATGGACAAATGATAATTGTACGCCGCATCCGCCAGCTGCCTCTCTGCCGATAGAAGAAGATTGTTCGCATCGATGACATCGATGCTGTGCGCCAGACCATAGTCGAACTGCTTCGACACGGCATTGAAATTGTCTCTGGCAAAGACGAGCTGGTCCTGAAGGAATTTCACGATTCCCCTCTGGGTCGCAAGATCCAGGTAGGCGTTTTGAACATCGATCTGAACGCTTTTTAGGACATCGCGGTAAGCAAGCTCGGCCTGCCTCTGTTTTGTCTTCGCTTCATTCACTTCCGCCCGCCTCAGTCCTCCCTCAAAGAACGGATAGTTGAGAGACACGCCGCCGTAGGTGCTGTCCTTTACGAGCGTCGCCGGCATAGGGCTCTGATCCTGTCCTGTATAGCCCGCCGTGACGCTCACGGTCGGCCAGAAACCGCTCTTCGCATATCGCACCTGGTCTTCCGTAATCTTTTTCTGAAGTTCCAGGCTTTTGAGTTCCGCTCTGTTCACTGCCGCCGTCTCCTGCAATTCTTTCAGGGAGGCCGTTTTGATATCTTCCTGATATGGCTCCTTCAGACTGTAATCTCCGCTGATCCCCGCAACCCTCACCAGGACGGCTTTGGCCAAGGCAAGCGCGTTGCCGGCCTTGATCTGATCCGACAAGGCTCCCGAAAGCTCTCCCTCCGCCCTGAGAAGCACCGTCTTCGTGACTTCCCCGATGCGGAGCCTCGTGGCGGCGGCGTCACGGTATTTCCTGAGCCGTTCCAGATTCGCATCGGCGATCCCCAGGGCCTTCTTCGCCTTAAGGACATCATAGAAAGCAAACGAGACGCTGAGAAGATAATCCTCCCGAACGGAATCAAGGTCATAACGGCTTTTCTGAAGATTTTCTCTTGAAATGGCCAGATTCGTGAATTCCCTTCCGTTCATATAAAGCGTCTGGTCCAGCTTCACCCCCCAGGATTTTGCTCCGTCGGGCTGGGTGACCGTCCAACCCGTGCCCGTCCAGGCGGTCTTGCTTTCCGTATAGGCGACATAACCCCCAAAGGCGGAAAGCCTGGGCAAAAGACCCGCCACTGCCTTGTCCTTCCCGGCCTCGGCGATCCGGATGTTCTCCTCTGTGAACTTGACCCTTTCGGAATTCTTCAAGGCCATCTGATAAAGATCGTCGAGGGAATAGATGTCCTCACACCTCCCCGCCGACGGACTGCCCGCAAGAAGACATATCGCCGCAACAGCAAGAAAAAGATGCTTCACGCTGCTCATGAGACCCCCATAAAAGATTAGGCAAAAGGCTAGAGGCACATGGCAAAAGGAAAAAACACCCCTATTCCTCCTTTTGCCCTTAGCCCTTAGCCTATTTATTCAGATTCCCCATGGATCGTTCCAGCCTCGTCAGCGCGATGTGGTAGTCGCTCAGCGCGTTGAAATAATCCGACTTTGCCCGGGTGAGCAGGGTCTGGGCATCCAGGACGTCCGTGGACGTGGCCACCTGTTCCTTGTAACGTTCCTCGTTCAATCTGAAATTTTCCTCCGCCTGCTCGATCGCCTTTTTTGCCACGAAGACTCTCTTTTCGGCTTCCCTCATTAAAAGATAGGCGCTCTTCACTTCGAGAGAGACCTGATCCTTCGCGTTCGTCAGGGCGTCTATGGTCTGATTCTCCCGACTCCGGCTCGCATCCACCTTGTGGCGGGTCCTGCCCCATTCCCAGAACTTCCAATCCGCCCTGGCCATGACACTCCAGTTCTCCTGATCCTGATACCTGCTTCCCTGCACGTCAGCGGTATCTCCGAACCACCCGTAGCTTCCCACCAGATTGACGGTGGGATAATATTCGCTCTTGTCGAGATCAACGGCTTTCCTGGCCTGTTGCACCCGGAGCGCGGAGGCCTTGATCTCCGGCCTCTGATCCAGGGCCGTTTTCAAACATTCCTCAAGACTCGCCGTATAGGCCGCGTACTGAAGAATATCCTCCACCCTCGTGGGCGTATTCAGGTCCCGCCGCAACACCGTGTTGAACTGCGATTTCGCGAGTTCGAGATTGTTTTCCGCACTGACAAGAAACTGCTGGCCGTTGGCGAGTTGAACCTCGGACTGAAGCAGGTCGTTCTTTGGAATGACCCCCGCGTCATAAAACTGCTGAGCCACATTCCGGTGAGCCTCCAGCTGTTCCAGCGACTGCTTCGCGACACCGAGCATCCTCTCTGTTTTAAGGATATTGAAATAGGTCACGCCGACGTCCCGGACAATATCCTGGATCGTTGCCGCCTGATCCATGCGGGAAACATCTTCTCCTATCCGGCTGATATCGTAGTTGGCCTTGATACCGCCTCCGGCAAAGACCGGCTGCCTCATCTCCACGGCCCAGTTGTAATTGTCCGCGGTGCCGACCTGAACGGGAGAATAGGCGGGAGTTGTGATGGCTGATCTACTCTGCGGCGGTTCGTTGTACCTCATGTAGCTGTAATAGGTGCTGAGTCTGGGGAGGAATCCCGTGAAGGCCTCCTTCTTTTTCGACTCCGACGCCTTGACGCCTTCCCGGGCGGAATGAATCACCACGCTCTGCTTGAGGGCCAGATCGATACTCTCACGCAGTGTCAGAACCGGAGTCTTTTCCCCGGACTGTACCGGGCCGCACAAAAATA
>CAYXFF010000066.1:0-5099 GCA_964464185.1 uncultured Syntrophaceae bacterium
CCGGATCGTGAGAAGGCGGACGCCGTCCTGGAAAGGCTGAATAACGGTGAGGACTTCGCCAAGGTTGCGAAGGACGTATCGACAGACCCCGAGGCGGAAAAAGAGGGAGACATGGGTTTCTTCTCCCGGGGTGTTTTGCCCGAGGCCCTGGACAGGGTTGTCTTTTCCCTTTCTCCGGGAAAGATCAGCAAGGTTGTGGAGACACCTTACGGGTACCATATTATAAAAGTCCTGGAAAAAGAAAAGGGCGGCGAGGTCTTGTCGGTCAAGGCGAGGGAGAAGGTCCGGGCGAAACTGAAAAGGGAAAAAGAGGAGCGGGCATACAGTGAATGGTTGGGGCGGCTGAGGTCCAAAGCCGTCGTAAAAATCAACGAGTCCGTGCTATCGAAGACCGGTGTGCGGAAGAATCAGCCGGCACAAAAATAAGCCGGTGAAACTCTGAAAGAATCGGGGAAAAATGATGAAGAAAATAATGACACTTATTCTTGCGGGCCTGATGTTGATATGCGGAACGGGAGACATCCAGGCTCAGACGGAAGACCGGATCGTTGCCGTGGTGAATAATGACGTGATCACCCTTTACGAGTTGAACAAGATGGTCGACGCGTACGTGGACAGGATCGCCCAGTCTTCCAGGAAAGAAGACAGAGAAAAGATCGTGGCGGAGGCCCGCACGGTGATCATGAACCGGATGGTCGATGACATGCTGGTCGAGCAGGAGGCGAAGAAGTCGGGCATCGTCGTCAAGGAAGACGACGTCATGGGATCGCTCAATGACATTATGGCAAGGAGGAGGATGAAGCTGGATGACCTCAAGGCCGTGCTCCTCAAGGACGGTACCACTTTTGAGGCGTACAAGGAGGAGGTGAGAGGCCATCTCATGAAGATGAGACTGGCGACGAAGGAGGTGAGGTCCAAGATTTCCGTTAGCGACGAGGAGATCGGAAATTATTACAGCAAGAACAGGGATATCTATGAGGGAAAGGAAGCCGTCAGGCTTCAGCAGATCCTCCTGCTTTTCCCGAAAAATGCCGATGAAGAGACAAAGGACAGGCTCCGGGCGGAAGCCGAAACGATTTCAGGCAAATTGAAGAGCGGGGAGTCCTTCGGGTTGATGGCTGCCCGTTTTTCCCAGGGACCGGCCGCGCAGACGGGCGGTGATCTGGGCTTTGTGGAAAAGGGGACCCTTCTTCCTGTTGTCGACGAGGCGGCCTTCAAGCTGAAAGAAAACGAGTTAAGTCCTGTGATCGAATCGGCCATCGGGTTTCATATCCTCAAGATAACCGACAGGAGAGGCAAGGGGGTCAAGTCGCTTGCATCCGTGCGGGAAGAGATCAAGGAAGAAATCACAAACGAAAAGATGGAGAAAAAGCTTCAGGACTGGTTACAGGACTTGAGAAAGAAATCGTATGTCGAGGTCCGGCTGTAAGGAATGGAGTACATCAAAGTCAGAGGTGCGTCGCAGCACAACCTCAAGCATATTCATGTTGACATACCCAGAGATCGATTTGTCGTGATGACAGGAGTGAGCGGCTCCGGGAAATCCTCTCTGGCCTTTGACACCATATTCGCCGAGGGTCAGAGACGGTACGTGGAATCGCTTTCCACCTATGCCCGCCAGTTCATCGGCCAGATGGATAAGCCGGAGGTCGAATCCATCGAGGGCCTGTCGCCCGCCATTGCCATCGAGCAGAGACCGCCAAGCCAGAATCCCCGCTCCACCGTCGGGACCGTGACGGAAATCTATGATTACCTGAGGCTCCTTTACGCGAGGATCGGTATTCCCCACTGCCATCAGTGCGGTAGAGTGATCAAGCCCCAGACTGTTGACGCGATGGTGGACCACATTCTCGAATTCCCCGGGTCGACGAAAGTGAATGTCCTGGCTCCCGTGGTCATGGGGAAGAAGGGGGAATTTCAGAAAGAACTGAAAAAGCTCCGGAAGGACGGATTCGTCAGGGTCCGCGTGGACGGCGAATTGCGCGACCTGGCTGAGGACATTGTTCTGGACAAGAAGAAGCGGCACACGATCGACGTTGTCGTGGACCGCCTGATCGTGAAAGAAGGCATCGGCAAACGCCTTCGGGATTCCCTGGAGATCGCCCTCGCCCTTTCCGAAGGCCTCGTGAGGATCGAGGCGAACGGAGCAGAGCGGGTCTTCAGTGAGCGTTATGCCTGCCCGAAGTGCGGCATCAGCTTCTCCGAACTGGAACCGAGGCTGTTTTCTTTCAACAGCCCTTACGGGGCCTGTCCGGACTGCGGCGGACTCGGCACCCGGATGTACTTCGATGAGGACCTTGTGGTTCCGGACCCCGGACTGTCCATACGGGAGGGGGCGATCGTTCCCTGGGAAAAAAGAAACTCCGTCCATTTTTACCAGCTTCTGGAGGCCCTTTCAAAACACTGCGGCTTTGACATCAATGTCCCTTTCAATCAGATACCGGAAGACATACGGCGTGTTCTCCTTTACGGGTCCGGCGATGATGAGATCCAGTTCTATTTTGACCGGGAAGGCCGCAGGTATTTTTACAGCAAGCCTTTCGAGGGAGTGATCAAAAACCTTGACCGGCGCTTCCGGGAGACGAACTCCAGTGACGCCCGGACCGAACTGGCCCGGTACATGAACGTCAGGGAATGCCCTTCCTGCCAGGGCGCCCGGCTGAAAAAAGAGAGTCTGGCGGTCACCGTGGGCGGCAGGAACATCCATGCCGTGAGCCGCATGCCCATCAGTGAATCCATGAGATTTTTTGAAACCCTGGCGCTGACGGAACAGGAAACGATTATCTCTCATAGCATTTTGAAGGAGATCAAGGAGAGGCTCCGCTTTCTCCTGGATGTGGGCATGGATTATCTCGGTCTTGAGCGATCATCAAGCACCCTGTCCGGCGGGGAATGGCAGCGGATCAGGCTGGCCACGCAGATCGGATCGGGACTGGTCGGCGTTCTCTACGTTCTCGACGAGCCCACCGTGGGCCTTCACCCCCGGGACAACGCGCGGCTGATTTCAACCCTGAAACGCCTGCGCGACATGGGGAATACGGTCCTCGTGGTGGAGCACGACGCGGAGATGATGCGGTCGTCCGATTCCATCATAGACATGGGACCGGGAGCCGGCCTGAAAGGGGGAGAAATCATTTTTCAGGGGACACCGGCAGAGATATGTGAGGCCCCGGAATCTTTGACGGGAGGATACCTGTCGGGAAGACTGAAGATCCCCGTTCCTTCCGGTCGCCGGGCCCTCTCCGGCCGCCATATCATTCTGGAGGGTGCCTCGGAGAACAATTTGAAAGACATCGACATCCGGATCCCTACGGGGATTTTGACCTGCGTGACAGGGGTGTCGGGTTCGGGCAAGAGCACCATGGTCATCGAGACCCTCTTCAAAATTCTCGCGAGAAAGTTCTACCGCTATCGCGGACGGGCCGGCAGGGTCAGGAAGGTCAGGGACCTGGGGGGGATCGATCGGGTTATTGTCATGGATCAGCAACCCATCGGGCGGACCCCGCGATCCAACCCCGCCACCTATACCGGCGCATTCAACACCATCCGCGATCTTTTTACCCAGCTTCCCGACGCGAGAATCAGGGGATACAGATCAGGCCGCTTCAGCTTCAACGTGAAGGGAGGGAGATGCGAGGCGTGCAAGGGTGATGGTTTGATCCGGATCGAGATGCATTTTCTCCCCGATGTCTATATCACCTGCGATGTCTGCCACGGAAAGCGCTTTAACCGCGATACGCTGGAGATCCTTTACAAAGGGAAAAGCATTGCCGATGTCCTGGACATGACGGTGAACCAGGCGCTGCCTTTTTTTGAGAATGTGCCGGCGATCAAATCCAAGCTCATTCTTCTCAATGATGTGGGGCTCGGCTATATCCGGCTCGGCCAGCCAGCCACGACCCTTTCGGGGGGAGAGGCCCAGAGAATAAAACTGGCGAGGGAACTGGGGAAGCGGGTGAAAGGGAACACCCTTTACATCCTGGATGAGCCCACCATTGGACTCCACTTCGCGGACGTTCAGAAACTCCTCGACGTCCTCCTGAGACTTGTGGACATGGGGAACACGGTGGTCGTGATCGAACACAACCTGGACATCATAAAATCGGCGGACTACATCATTGATCTGGGTCCCGAAGGAGGGCCCGGAGGCGGACAAGTCGTCGCCTCCGGTACCCCCGAAGAGGTATCCCGGGCGGAAGAATCCCTGACAGGGCGGTTTCTCCGCAAGGTCTTATAGATCCACCCGAAAAATCCGCCTTGAAGAAAGGACGTTATTTGCCCGGGGCCGGCGCGGGTGCGGGTGATGGTCCAGGAGCCGGTGCCGGTACCGCGGGTCTTGGTCCGCGCTCATCCGCTTTCTCAACGGAAACGAACTCTTTCCCCACAACGAGGGTCACGTCACCTGAGAACCGGTTTATTTTATAGAAGGCGGGTGCGTAGGCATAGTTTGCCGGTAAGACCTGAAAACGCGTCCAGTAAAGCGCGATGACGATCACCACCGCGATGATGATTGCACAAATCTGCCATTTCTTTTCCATTACAACCTCCAGTAAGTTCAAATTTTAATTGCGTCCATCGCGTTCATAGAACCGTAAGGCGTGAAGCGTTAGGCGTAAAGTGAAAAGCCAAAACCGATTTTTTCTCTTTTCTTGTCATCCCGGATCCCCGATCGGGTTGAGGACAGGCTTGATCCGGAATCCATGGTTCGACAAGCTCACCATGACACTTATTTGTCACCCTTCTGAGTTGTTTGTCCTGAGCTTGCCGAAGGGTCGAAGGGCCTTGAACCCTCGAATCCTCGACCCCTTTGCTTGTAACTGCCTTTAAAGCCGCGCAAGTATAGGGGAGAGGCCACCGCGCGTCAAGGACAAAAATATTCCGGCGGCCTGCTAAATGAACAGGTTGTACATGGGGTCGGTCTGATAGAGTGAATTCTTGAAAATGTAATCGATGACCCGCTGCGGAAGAAGGTAGCGGACGGACTTCCCCTCTGCGAGGCGTTTCCTGATACCCGTGGAAGAGATGTCCAGGAAAGAGACGGACCGGAAAAAGATAAAGGTGCCCGCGGGACCGCGGAAGGCTTTTCGATTCCGCGTGTA
>CAYXFF010000066.1:5199-9042 GCA_964464185.1 uncultured Syntrophaceae bacterium
CGCGCGGCGGGAACAAAGAGGACTTTCTCCAGGCCGAAGCTCTCCCGGATCTCCTCGGCGCACCGCAGGTGTCCGAGATGGATCGGATCGAAGGTCCCTCCCAGAAGTCCCCATTTCATGTGCGGATCTGTCCGTCGCCGTAAATGATAAATTTGGTCGTGGTCAGCTCTTCCACGCCCATGGGACCGAAGGCGTGGAGTTTGGTGGTGCTGATGCCGATTTCGGCTCCCAGTCCGAGCTCAAAACCGTCGCTGAAGCGCGTGGAGGCGTTCACCAGGACCGTGGATGATTGAACCTCATTCAGGAATCGCTGCGCGTTGGCGTAATCCCGCGTGATGATCGCCTCCGTGTGGAGGGAGCCGTATTTTTCGATGTGCCGGATGGCCTCGTCGAGTCCGTCAACGACACGGACGGCTAGAATAAGATCCAGGTATTCCCTGTACCAATCCTCTTCCGCTGCCGGTTCCGCGTCAGGCAATATCTTCCGTGTTTTCTTGCAGCCCCTCAGGACAACGCCCGCTTCTTTGTACTTTTTTGCCATGAGCGGGAGGAAGGTCTTTGCCATATCCTTGTGCACGAGCAGCGTTTCCATGGCGTTGCACACACCGGGCCTCTGGATCTTGGCGTTCATGCAGATCGTCAGGGCCATGTCCGTGTCCGCGCCGGCGTCAACGAAGATATGACAGACGCCCTTGTAATGCTTGATCACGGGGATCCTGGAGGCCTGGACGACGGCCCGGATGAGATCCTCCCCGCCCCTGGGTATGATGAGATCGATGTACTCTTCAAGCTGAAGCATCTCATGGACGGCTTCACGGTCGGTCATGGGGATGATCTGGATGGCCGATTCGGGAATTCCAACTTCTTTCAGAACGCGCCGGAGAATACTCGCGATGGCGAGGTTCGAGTGGATCGCTTCGGATCCCCCTCTCAGGATGACGGCGTTTCCCGACTTGAGGCAGAGCGCCGCCGCGTCGGCCGTGACATTGGGCCTTGATTCATAGATGATCCCGATCACGCCGAGAGGAATTCTCATTCGTCCCACCAGGAGGCCGTTGGGTCTTCGCCACATGGAGGTCACTTTCCCGACGGGGTCAGGGAGGGCGGCAACCTCTTCCAGTCCTTTTGAGATTCCTTCAATGGTTGCCTCTTTGAGCGTCAGGCGATCGATCATGGCGGCGGACAGGCCTTTGCGCCGGGCGTCTTTGAGATCTCTGGCGTTTTCCGCGATCAGGTTTCGGGTCTCCCGGACCAGCTCTTCGGCCATTCTGAGAAGGGCTTTGTTCTTGAGCGATGTGGAAACACGGGCCAGAAGGTGGGATGCCGCTCTCGCCTCCCTGGCGATTTCCAGGACCTGATTTTTGATCGTCATGGTGCGCCCTCTCTTTTGAGATGTTACTGAACCGGATGCCCTTTGCCTTTGTTCATACCGAAGGCGCGGGATTGTGTCAAGATGATTAAATTTCATTTTCCGCCTCTTGCTAACTTTTCTGATCTCTGTTAGATATGTGCACTTTTTGTGATCACCATGCGCCGACTGAACCCTCATGAAGCGGAAGGGATGGAGATGAGCGATCTTTGCATAAAAGCGGGCTGCAAGGCCTATGACATCATCATGAACGGCGGTTTTGACTTCGACAGGATCGCCGCCTATGTCGCCCCCGCGGGCGGGCCCAGGTGGCTCGCGGCGAGCGGCTTCGATCTGGCTCTGCTTGAGAGCGGCGTTCTGGGGCAAAAGAAGCCCGTACTTCTGTCGGGGACATCTTCGGGCGCCTGGCGGTTCGCGGCCTGGCCCCAGCCGGAGCCCGTTCGAAGTTACCGGACCTTCATGGAACTTTACCTGAAGAACTCTTCATACAAGCGCGGGGATACGCCCCAGTCCCTCCTGGAAGCCATGAGTGTGCTCATCGACACCTATATTGAAGACGACGCGATCCCCTTCGCCCTGACCAACAAGAAGTACCGGCTTGCCGTGACGACGGCCCGGGCAAAGAATCTTGCCGCATCCGAGACGAAATGGATTCAGCAGACGGGTATCGGGGCGGCCTGGCTTTTCAACGCCATGAATCCCGCCTATGTCCACTTGCTGTTTGAAAGGGTGGTGTTTTATTACGGTCCCTTGCCGCCCCGCTTCTGTCTTCAGCCCGGCTTCAAGGGCAGGGCGATCCCTCTCAATGTCACCAATTTCAAGGCCGCCATCCTCGCCTCGGGAGCGATCCCTCTCGTCATAGCGGGTTTAAAGGACATCTACGGCGCCCCCGTGGGGATTTACAGAGACGGCGGGCTCTTCGACTATCACCTCAACCATGAATACACGGGCAGGGAGGAAGAAATAACCCTCTTCTTCAATCACCAGGAGCGCATTGTGCCGGGCTGGCTGGACAAGAGACTTAAATCGCGGCGGCCGCCCGAGCCGGTCATGGAGAATGTCCTGATGGTTTACCCGTCGGAAAGTTTTGCCGGGAGATTGCCCTGCGGGAGGGTTCCGGACCGTGAAGATTTTCTTCTTTTCATCGAAGATCCCGCGACCCGGGTGAAAAACTGGCGCAGGGCGGTGGAGCTTTGCGCTCCCCTCGGCGAGCAGTTCCTGGAGCTCATGGAGAGCGGAAAGATCCGCCAGGTCCTGGGGAGGTTATAGAAATGCCGGACAGCCCGGAAAGTCCCGGGGCACGGCTCGCCCTTCTGAAGGCGGCCATGAAGCGCTGCGTTCTCTGTCCCAGGAAGTGCCGGGTTGACCGGACCTCCGGAGAAAGGGGCTTCTGCGGCCTGGCCAACGAGATCCTCGTGAGCCACGCGCTTCCCCACCATGGAGAAGAGCCGCCGATTTCCGGCGACCGGGGCGCGGGGACCGTCTTCTTTTCCTCCTGCAATCTGGGATGCTGCTACTGTCAGAACTATCAGATCAGCCATGTCCTGCGGGGACAGCGCCTCAGGACAGAGGACCTGTCCCGGACAATGCTGGATTTGTGGAAGGGCGGGTGCCACAACATTGAGGCGGTGACGCCCACTCCCCAGCTGCCCCGCCTCATCGAAGCATTTCTCAAAGCCCGTGAAGATGGGCTCGATATTCCATTGGTATACAACTGCGGCGGTTACGAAAATCCCGACATGATCAGGCTCCTCGAGGGCGTGGTGGACGTGTACCTGCCGGACTTCAAGTACGGGAGAGAGGAAGACGCCCTGGAGCTGTCGCGCGTGGGGGATTATCCCCGCTGGGCGCTGGAGTCTCTCAAGGAGATGATGAGGCAGGCAGGGGATTCCCTGGTGACGGAAGGCGGGATCGCCGTGAAGGGCATGATTGTCCGCCACCTGGTATTGCCGGGGAAGAGGGAAAACTCTCTGGAGGTCCTCAGGCTGATCAGGAAACATCTTTCCACCCGTCTTCCCCTCAGTCTCATGTCTCAGTACACGCCGACACCTCCCGTGAAAGGGCATCCGTCGCTGGGCAGGCGTGTCACCCGCGAGGAATATGAAGAAATTGTCAACAAGGCTCTGGACATGGGTTTTGAAGAAATCTATACTCAGGAAGTGGATGAGCGGACACTGAGTCCCGACTTCGATCGAGACAGGCCTTTTCAATGGGTCGGGCCTGGAAAGGGATGAAGGGTTGAAATGAACGAATTCTTCCATTTCGGCAGAATGCTGATCATTATCGGCCTGATCCTGGCCGCGGTGGGTGTCCTGTTCCTTCTGGGCGGTAAAATCCCCTGGTTCGGGCGCCTTCCCGGAGACATCCTTTACAGGGGCAAGAACGTCACATTCTACTTCCCCATTGTCACCAGTATCGTCGTCAGCATCATCCTGAGCCTGATTCTGTACTTTTTCTTCCGCGGGAAGTAACCC
>CAYXFF010000067.1:0-5208 GCA_964464185.1 uncultured Syntrophaceae bacterium
CCTGCCCGGATGTCCGTTCCCCTTCGGATGAGCTTCATGGTGTAAATGGATTCCTTCTTGATCTGAGTGGCAAGCATTGCGCTGATGATGCAGGAAAGCATCAGAGGAAGAATGATCTTGTAGCTTCCCGTCATCTCGAAGAGGATGATGATGGCATTGATGGGCCCATGCGTGGCGGCCGCGAGAACGGCGCCCATCCCCACCAGACCGTAGGCGCCTGATGTGGCCGTTACATCGGGAAAGAGATAGTGGACGAGATATCCGAAAGCGGCGCCTGTCATGGAGCCTATAAACAGCGAAGGCGCGAAGATTCCTCCTGAGCCGCCCGACCCGAGGGTGGCGGAGGTGGCAAGGATCTTGACAAAGATCAGACAGAGGATGATGTACCAGGCCATTTTTTCCAGGAGGACCATTTCAATCGCGTCGTAGCCCACGCCGAAGATATGGGGGAAGAAAATGCCGATGACCCCGATCACCGCGCCTCCAAGGGCCGCCTTGGTGTACTCGGGTATTCTGATCTTCTCAAAAAGATCCTCTGTCTTATAAAGACACGTGGTGAACCCGACGCCGATCAGCCCGGCGACAATTCCGAGGACGATGTAAAGAGGAATTTCGAATACGCTCACCAGGGAATACTGGGGAACGAGGAAGGCAGGATAATTCCCCATGTAGGCCCGGGAAATGACGGTTGCCATGACGGATGAGACCACGATGGGGCTGAATGTGGCGATCCCGAACTCCCCGAGAATGATCTCCATGGCGAACATCACGCCGGCGATGGGGGCGTTGAAGGTCGCCGCGATGCCTGCGGCGGCGCCGCATCCCACCAGAGTCCTCATTCTGTCCGGCGAAACGCGGAGGATCTGTCCAAAGGTCGACCCGATGGCCGATCCGATCTGGACGATCGGGCCTTCCCTGCCGGCGGAGCCTCCGGAACCGATGCAGACGGCCGATACCATGGCCTTGATGATCACCACGCGCTTCCGGATCACGCCCCCTTTCAGCGCTACGGATTCCATGACTTCCGGGACCCCGTGGCCTTTGGCTTCCCGGGCGAAAAAATAAACGAGCGGGCCGACAATGGCCCCGCCGATGATCGGGGGAATCAGTTTGGCATACCAGGGCAGCGTGACAAGAAAGTCAAGAAAATGGTTTTTCCCGTGGCCGAAAAAAATATTTTGAAAAAAACCGATCAGCCAGCGGAAGGCAACAGCGCCGTAACCGCCAAGGATACCGACAAAAAGGGCCATGATGATCATGACCACGTTTTCGTTCAGACTGAAATAGTTGAACCGCCGGTTACCTGAAAAGGACCCTGCCAAAGGAAAATTCCTGAAAATACTTTTTTTGTTTCACGGTTAAAAGAGGGCGGAAAAATTCCACGTTATCTTTTCCAACCCCAACCCACCCAAACGGGAATTCCCACGTTATCCCTCAGGATAAGCACCTTATTTCCGTGTCTGACTTCAGCAGCGATGATGGCGGGCTTATTGTTGAAGGATAATCTTGCTCCCTTGATCTCTACTTTGTCCCCGGGAGAAATCTTGTAATCCAGCCTTTCAATATACCAAAGCGGACCCAGATGGACCGACAGAGTCTCGTTGCTGGTTTTGACGATTAAAAAAATTCCGAAACACATCCCCTTCATCGGAGCCTGTTTTTCAACGCTTAGAACATCGCCTGCTACGATGATGACATCCGTTGCGTTATACATTTTTTGATAGGGTGCGTTCATGCCCCAACCGTGGCTTCCGCGCCAATTCTGCCAGGTAGACGCGAATGTCCATGAGGAGGAGCCCACCAGCCATACGACGATCAATAAGCATACCCTGGATCTCATGATCTTCATGTCTCATCCTTCATGCACATTCGGACCCGTCCTCATGCCATTCGCCTGCAATGATTGTTCAGCAAAGGAGGGCACTCATCATTTTGCGTGCCCTCCTTTCAAGCGGATTTCGGCAGGTGCCCGGCTTCTTGGGGAAAATGATTCAGTTGGAGGTGCATAAGGTCTCCTGCCACCCGCCTTCTTCCCTGCTTTTTTCACGTTATTCATAGTCTACCTGTATAAATATGTCAATTGATTTATGTTCAAATTATTGTTATAAAAAAACAATGTGTTGAGAAAGCCGACGGGTATTTAAAAAAGGAGGAATCATGGCTTCAAAAGGTACCGTTGTGTCCGAAATAATCGATAATATTCGCAGAGTTTTTCAGGTGGTTCACGAACAATCCAAAAAAGCGAAACGTAAAACAGGAATCACGGGACCCCAGCTGTGGGCGATCAAGCTTATCAAGGAGTTGTCCCCGGTAAGGGTGTCCGACCTTGCGCGCAGCATGTACATTCACCCGGCCACCGCAGTCGGTATCCTTGATCGCCTTGAATTGAACGGATTTGTCGTCAGGAAACGTTCACAGGAGGACAAACGGGTCGTCAGGGTTGAGCTGACGGGGAAAGGGAAAAAACTTGTCGTTGACGCACCTCAGGTCGCACAGGGTCTGCTTGTCGTCGGCCTGGAGAAACTGACCCTGAAAAGACTGAAGGCCATATCGTCCGCGCTGGACGAACTTGTCATTATTCTGGGAGCCCAGGAACTTCCGCCTCAAATGATTCTTTCACCCGAGGTGAACATCCCCGGAAAGAAAAAAGGATGATGGGCATGATGTCGCGGGAACCCGTGGCGATGGAGAAAGCGGGCAAGAGAAAGAAGAAACAAAAAGCCGTCCAGCGAGGACGGCGGTCTGCGACAGGTCTAATGAAGGAAAAATGCGGACGATATTTTGAAGAGATGAAAATATATTCATGATGGATGAACGAAAAGAGAGACTCTGGATATTCGACTTCGATGGAACCCTTTCTCCCCTGGTTCCAAAGCGTTCGGCAGCGAGACTCGATCCGTCCTGCAAGGACCTCCTGAGGCATCTTGTTTTTGTTCCATATCAGCGAGTGGCTGTCCTGTCCAGCCGCCAACTGGATGATCTCGTCGGCCGGATTCCAGTTCCAGGTCTATTTTTGGGAGGGGGGAGCGGTTTGGAGTGGCAGATGCCGGACGGGAAGAGACGCCTGGCGGGCAGGGATCTTCAGGAAAAGTTGAATCAAAGGAGAAAAACCCTTCTTCCCAAGATCCGGAGCATGGAAACCATTCCGGGTGTTGAGATGGAAGACAAAAAATGGTCGATCGCCATTCATGTTCGTAAAGCGTCCATGGAATCAAGAACGTTCGTTCATCTGCTATTGGAAGATTGGAAGCCTCTTCGCCGGATTCGCAAGTTCAGGGGTCCGGACGTCATAGAGCTGCAGTTGCTGTCAGAAGTCGATAAAGCCTACGGTGTGCGGAGGCTGTGCGATATTCTTGACTTTGAGCCTGAGGGACGACTCATCTATTCCGGTGATGACGAGAACGATGCCATGGCCATGCAATGGGTCCTCCACCTGAAAGGAAAAGCATTTACGGTGGGCAAAACCCCCCTGGTCAGAGGGTCCAGGGTTGTGAACGACCCTTCAGCTCTCGCACGGGAGGTCCGTAAATTGGTCGGGATGAGAGAATCAAACCCTGATGATGAAAGAGCGGAAAGGGTCCAATATGAATCCCTTTGAAATAAAGGGTTGTGTGCTTCTGATACGAATGAGCGGACTGCCGGCGGCATTCAATTTAAGAGAGCTGCGGGATCGGATTGCCTCGTGCTCCGCCGATGTACTCTATCACCATTTTTGCGAGACGCCGCTCGCACCGTCTTTCGACTATCCGGATTACCGGAATGACTTTGCCGTGTGGATCAAGCACAAGCTGGACGACGACATCCTGGCGGAACGTCTGGGAATCATCGATCCCTATTCTTTCCCGTCCATGGAAAAACTTCGCGTTGCGACCCTGGAGATCATCGATGACCGTTTGAGCGAATTGACCGTGATCCCCTGGGCTCGGCCCGGACATGAATTTTACTTTACGGAGGCTTCAACCGTTGTTTTCGATACGGGAGAGAGGGTCCTTCATCCGAAGGACCTCGGTGCCGCCATCAGCGCGATGACGACGGGGAGCATCTATTATCATTTTCTGGAAGCGCGCAGGCGGCCCCCCAGGTGTGTGGACGATTTTTCATCGTGGCTGAGCGGCTTCGGAAAAGCGTGGGCCCCGCACGTGCGCGCTCTCAAGCAGATTGATTTCAGTTTCTATACGCTCGCGGAACTCCGAACGGAACTCCTGAAGGTCCTGAAGGATGTGAAGGGTTCGAATGAACGCGCGGGAAAAAGGGCGAAGCCATGATTCGATCCATAGACGCGTACAGGGATATCGTCGGCGCCCCCGTCATCCGGCAGCTTCGCAGGCTGGGTGAGCGGCTCAGGGGAATCCGGGTCGTTCATGTCAACTCCACCGCCGAAGGCGGAGGCGTGGCTGAGATCCTGGCCTGGATGGTTCCGCTCATGCGGGATCTCGAAATCGACGCCCAGTGGAGGGTGATTCAGGGGACCCCGGAGTTTTTCTCCGTGACCAAGGCCATTCACAACGGCTTGCAGGGATATCCGGTCTCCATCACGGGAAAAGACTGGGAGATTTATCAGGAGGTGAATCAGTCGAACGCGGTACAGTTGAGGGCCGAACTGGAAGAAGCAGACATCGTTGTCATCCACGATCCCCAGCCGGCTCCGCTTCTGGGGATGTGCAGAAACCGGAAAGGGAAGTGGATATGGAGAGCGCACATCGATATCAGCCGTCCGTCTCGTCCCGTCTGGAAGACGCTTCGTTCCCACGTTGAAAAGTACGACGCGAGCATATTCTCCATGAATCCCTTCGCGCAGCTGCTGCCGCATCCCCAGTTTATCATTGCGCCGAGCATCGATCCGCTGAGTGAAAAGAACATGGAACTGGATCAGGACGAACTGGATGCGGTGCGAGGGAGATTCGGCCTGAATCCCGGGAAACCGCTCCTCGTTCAGATATCGAGATTCGACCGTTTCAAGGATCCCGTGGGAGTGATCAAGGCGTACCATCTCATTCGCACGGTGATTCCGGTCCAGCTTGTTCTCGCGGGCGGTGAGGCGACGGATGACCCGGAAGGCGCGGCGGTCATCGGGGAAGTCCGGGAAGCCGCCGGAAACGATCCGGACATTCACGTTCTTCTTCTGCCGTCGGACGCGCACCGGACGATCAACGCCCTGCAGCGATTGGCCGATATCATCATACAGAAATCAACGCGGGAAGGTTTCGG
>CAYXFF010000067.1:5308-7207 GCA_964464185.1 uncultured Syntrophaceae bacterium
CTCCTTCGCAGCGGGGTGGGCGAGCACCGGATATTCATATAATTTCAAAGAAGGGAGAAAAACAGGATGGACGCATGGACAGCCTACAGGAGCCTCTGGATCCCCCTGGCATGGATTGCAGGCGGTCTCGCCATGGGCCTTCTCTTCGAAAAAATCATCATGAAGAAAATCCACGATGTCGCGGCGAGGACCAAATGGGAAGGGGACGAACTTGTCGTCGGCGCCATGCGGGGCCTGGTGTTTGTCGGGTTCGTCGCGGCGGGAATTTACGGGGCGGCCCACAATTCAGGGATTGTTCAGACGTACCTGCATGACATCGACAAGGGTCTTCTGATCGTCATCATTTTTTCCGCAACCGTGGCTGTCGCGCGAATATCCGTGAATTTCGTTTCTCTTTACAGCTCCAGGATCGGCGGCGTCCTGGTATCCACGGCCATTTTCTCGAACCTGACAAGAATTTTCGTCTTTGTCATCGGCTTTCTGATCATTCTGCAATCTCTCGGGATCTCGATTACGCCCATCCTGACAGCCCTTGGTGTCGGAGGGCTTGCCGTCGCGCTGGCGCTTCAGGATACGCTCGCGAACCTCTTCGCGGGGATTCACGTGATCGCCTCGGAACAGGTGCGGCCGGGAGATTACGTGAAGCTCGCGACCGGCGAGGAAGGGTATGTTCAGGACATCGCGTGGCGTTACACGACGATCCGGTCGCTGCCCAACAACATGGTCATCATTCCGAATTCAAAACTGGCGTCCGCTCTGGTGACGAACTACTACTCCCCGGATAAGGAAATGGCCGTTCTTGTCGATGTGGGCGTCGGCTATGGCAGTGACCTGGAGAAGGTGGAACAGGTCACGTGCGGGGTGGCCAAAGAAATCATGGTGTCCGTAGAAGGCGGCATCCCGGAATTTGAGCCGTTTATCCGTTATCATACCTTCGGCGACTCCAGCATCGACTTTACAGTCATCCTTCGTGCCCGGGAATACGTGAACCAGTATCTCCTCAAGCATGAATTTATCAAGAAGCTGCATCAGCGCTACGGGGAAGAAGGCATCGAAATTCCGTTCCCGATCCGGACGGTGATCATGAAGGAACAAGAATGACAAAGCGATTTTCCGGCACGGAATATCGCGTTTTCACGTTGCCTGTGGAAAGGGCCACAAGGAGTTTGAGATGAAAAGAGTGCTCATGTTCATCTTACCCATAGGAATTGTTGTCTCCATCGTATTTGTCGCTTTCGGCGTGTTTCAGGCGCGATCCACAGAAGAAAGGCTGACCGATGAAGTCCGGCAAAAAGCCAGGGCCGTTGCGGAGGGCATGGAAATGTCCGCGGCACAGGTTCTCATAAACGGCGACATGAGCAGGGCCAGGCGCCTGGTCGAAAAGTTTGAGAAGCGGGAAAGGCTGCAGGGTTGTGTCATCTATGATGAAAACGGGCGGATCTTCGCCATTACGAAAAGGTATGCAGATTGGAAAGAAAAAGAAAGACCCTATGTGGAGAGTGCGCTGAAGAGCAAAAACCCGCGGGGTAAGATCGAAATATTCAAGGGAAATTCAGTCTACAGCTACGTTCTGCCCATATTGGATGATGAGGATCGCGTTCTGGGGCTCGTGGAGGTCATTTACGATACGTCCTATATCTTCACGAGACTGACCGACCTCTGGCGGAGGATAAGCATCACGTTGACGTTTCTGCTGATTTCCGTTCTGTTGATATCCCTGTTCACCCACAGGCAATTCTTTGAGGTGCCCGTTCAACGCCTCACAGAGTGGTTCGAGCATTTCCAGAAGGGCACCACGGATGAGAAACCGCCTGTCAGGGAAACGGGTGACCTGGGAAAACTTGCCAACGAAGTGGAGCGGGCCGCCCTGAGTTTGAGGGTGGCGAGAAAGTCCATGAT
>CAYXFF010000067.1:7307-8497 GCA_964464185.1 uncultured Syntrophaceae bacterium
TATGGTTTTTCCAATGAAGGCCTGTGGCCATTGTGTCATATTACCCACACGCGGCCGATTTTCAAAGAATCGGATTGGCAGACGTACAGGGAGGTCAACCAAAAATTTGCCGACAGCGTTTTGGCGGAACTGCCCCAGCATCATCCATTCGTCTTCATCCAGGATTACCACTTCACTCTTCTTCCACGGATGATCAAGGAAAAACGGCCCGATGCCACGGTCGCCCTGTTCTGGCACATTCCGTGGCCGAATCCGGAGGTTTTCTCGATCTGTCCGTATCAGAAGGAAATTCTTGAAGGCATGCTGGGGTGCGATCTCCTCGGTTTCCACGTGCAGTTTCACTGCAATAATTTTCTCGATACGGTGAACCGGGTTCTCGAATCCAGGGTTGATACGGAGCGCTTCAGTGTCGTGAGAGCCGGAAAAGAAACCCTTGTCCGGGCGTTTCCGATCAGCCTGGACATCCATGTCTTTGGCGAGGCCTCCGAAACGGTGGATTCACAGATGTTAAGGATCAGGAAAGAATTAAAGCTGGAGGACAAGATCGTCGCCGTGAGCGTTGAGAGGATGGATTACACGAAAGGCATGATCGAAAGAATTTATGCCATAGACCGTTTTCTTGAAAAATACCCTCAATACATCAACAGGTTTGTTTTCATTCAGATAGCCGCCCCGAGCCGCACGCTCATCAAGCGCTACCATGATTTTGTGGCGGAGGTGGACGAACTGGTGGAGAGAAAGAACTGGAAGTACTCCCAGGGGGACTGGAGGCCGATTGTCTATTTCAACAGACAATTTTCTCAGGAAGAAATCAAGCCTTATTACAGGCTCGCGGATATCTGTATGGTCAGCTCCCTTCATGACGGGATGAATCTCGTGGCCAAAGAATTTGTCGCGGCTAAAATCGATGTATCGGGAATTCTGATTCTGAGCCGTTTCACGGGAGCGTCCCGGGAGCTCGTCGATGCGATTCAGATCAATCCCTATGCCATCGAGGAATTCGCCGACAGCATCCAGTTCGCCATTGAAATGCCTGAGGAGGAAAAGCGAAGGCGGATGGTGAATATGCGGGAAATGATCAGCAGGAACAATGTGTATGCATGGGCCGCGAACATCATCACCGATCTCGCCGCGATGAAAAAATTTTAAGAGGGTGTTGAAAAACACACTATTCTTCAGGCTGTTCAAAA
>CAYXFF010000068.1:0-1952 GCA_964464185.1 uncultured Syntrophaceae bacterium
GTCAAGATCATCGGCGCCACCAGCCATTACGTGACTGAGAGCCTCGACGACGGCCCCATCATCGTTCAGGACGTGATCAAAATCAGTCACAGAGATTCCGTGGAAGACATGAAGATGAAGGGGAAGGATCTGGAACGGGTTGTTCTGGCGAAGGCGGTCAAGTTCCACCTGGAGCACCGCGTGATCGTTCACGGGTCAAAGACAATCGTTTTTGAATGATTCTTTTCTCGAAAAGAGGAATGATCTTCAGAAGGGTGTTTGAAAAACACGCTTTTACACGGACTGTCAGAAGGTGAATATGCCGTCCCGCTCGGCGGCCTTGTGCCGCAGCCTCTCCTCGAGGTTCCTCTTCGCCTCCCGTGCTTCAGGATGACTCGGCCTGTATTTCAGGGCTGTATTGAATTCCTCCATGGCACCTTTCAATTCGCCCCTTCGCTCTTTCGTGACACCCCTTTCATAATATAGACCCGCAAGGCCGTTCATCGTCTCGCTTGATTCGGGTTTGTATTGCAGAGCCCTATGGTAGTCCTCCATGGCGCCCCTTAGATCCCCTAAACGCTCCTTCTGATTGCCAAGCAGGTAATGACCGTTTCCCAGGGCTTCACTGTATTTCCGGGAGTCGGAATTCATCTGAAGGGCCTTGCTGTAATCCGCGACAGCTCCACGGTAATCCTGAAGCGCTTCTTTCGTACGGCCGCGTCCGTAATAGGCTTCTCCCTTTAATTCATCGGGACAGGACATTTTGCCGTCGATGAGGTTGTCGTACAGGGGAAGGGCCTCATCGTATTTTTTCCCGTAGTACCTGCTGTTGGCTTCCTGAAGGCTTTCTTCGCAGGATTTTCCTGCCTGAAGGGCAGCGGTTCTCTGAACCCCGCCCGCGTCCTGACCCGAATAAACAGGAACTCCCGTATACATTAAAAGGATGGAGAGAGAAACCGCTAAGAATGAAAAGACTGTTTTCCAGCCGGTCATAATGCCCCCGTTGCTTTGATGAAATTTTTTATACCAGAAAGAAGCGCAAAAGTGAATAGCCGTCCGCTTCCCTGCTATTCAGACGCCTGGCGCCTGGCGCCCAACGCCTGATGTATAAATCTCGAAACTTGCAACTTTTCATCCGGCGCGTTAAACTTCTGCATAATGGTGGACAACCGGAGCGGGAGAAACGATGGCTTTGAATCTGATGGATTGCGTGCGGACGATCCTGGTGCTGGTGGAAGAACGCACGGGCAGGGAAATCGAGTTTGTTGAAAGAAGCGATCTACCGGTGTCGGCGGAATTAAAGGTAGCGGGAAAGGACGATCCGGTTCATCAGGTTCTCTATCGTGAAAACCATGACGAGGAAATCCATTACCTCGTGGCCCACCAGTGCGGGCATGTTCTCCGGCTTTTTGGCGCGGATGCCGGTCAGAGGTTCATTCCCGTGGCTAACCGCAAAACCATGATGAGCTATCTTTTCGAGATGGATGATGAGCTCCACCGCCTTTCTTCGGTCTTCGGGCCGGAAAAGGTCAGGAAGCTGATCAGGCTCTGGTACGAAGGCGTGGTCTTTCAGGTGACCCGGATGCCCCCCGACATCATGATCGACAAGTGGCTTTATGATGAATACCCTGAATTGAGGCCGATACAGCTTCGGTCCCTGAAGAGGCAAAGAAGGGCTGCGATCATGGGACTGTCCGATGAAATGAGGAAGATCACGCCTTCAAAGGTTTACTACGCCTCCAATGTCATGAATTATGCCTACTTCAAGGTTCTGGAGGATCACTTCCGCCTCGATTTTGTGGCCCCCTATCATGGGACCGTCTATCTCTTTGACGGGGGTTCGCTCGTTCGGCTCACCGAGCGGGACTACGCGAATAACCACCAGGGGGACCGGTCCATGATCGATCAATGGGCGGAACGTCTCCGGCTGAGCACCTGGTTTGAGTGGAAACATCTGGATTAAATGATTGCGG
>CAYXFF010000068.1:2052-8453 GCA_964464185.1 uncultured Syntrophaceae bacterium
CAGGGGAATCTCGTAATCGAACTCCCGCCGGGTGATTCGCCCTTCCTCCTGGCTCTTGACGGAAATGAAACCCCTGCCTCCGGCCACCCGGACACGGACGGCACGGCGCTTATCAAGGGAGAGATAACCCTGGCGGTAAAACGTGCCTTTGGAAGCCCTGGCGCGCCAGCTGTCGTTCAGTACGAGAAATTTCCGTTCGATTTCGAAGGCCATTTTTACAGGGTTCAAGGATTCAAGGGTTCTGGGGTTCAAGGTAAAAAACATTCATGCATATCACTTAATCTATAATTTATTCCTGATGTAATGCGGTTTGTCAAGTCGTGAAACTTCTGGTATGTTTTGTACCCCATGAAGAACAAAAAAATTATTCATCTCTGCCAGCCCGATGAAGGAAAGTCCTGTGGTGCCTGTTGCGGCCTCTATAACTACGCCGTGAGCACGAGAGAGTCCCTTTGGGAGAGGCTGAGGAACCGGACAGAGCTCTTCCGCAGGACCGTCCGTGGCACGGCGAATCTTAAGGCTTTCTCGGAAAAAATCCGGCACTCTGAGAATGGAGCCAGACTCTACGATGTGATTTACTGCTGTGAATATCTCGGCTTTCTTGATGTTGAGGAAAAGCGTGTCGGGTGTCTTCTCCACCCGCTTCAGAACAGCGGTCAGGACCTGCGCGACGTCTCTTTTTACGGCCGGGAGCTCTGCGAAGGGCACTTCTGCCCGAGCTATCACTACATTTCCAGGGAAGAACAACAGGCCCTTCTCCATATTCTGGATGACTGGTATCTTTACGGCCTCTGCGTGACCGACATAGACCTTGTGAAGGAATATTTTCGCTTTATCAGTGAAAGGGTCTACGAGATGCCCGCTCCCGATTCCTTCAGAACCCCGGCTTTAAAAGAAGCCTCCCTCCGGTTTTTCTCATTCAAGATTTCCTGGCCTTACCGTTCCGAGGCGGTGAACCGCTTCGGCAAATATTATTTCGACGGGTCGCAGTACATGATTCATCACATCGATTATGAAGCCCTGAATGTTGAGCCATCGAGATTCAAAAAAATATTTCTGAGCCTTTCATCGGATTTCAAAGACGCGGCGCAAGTCAGAGAAGCGGAGGCCCTCATTCAGAACGCGATAGATGAATTTGTCCTCCGATATAATGAAATCAAGGATTCCCGTTGACAATTTATCCCCCCTCCAGTAAAAAAAGAAAAGTGTTTAAGGGGTTTAACTAGAAACTTTAAACTTGAAACCAGAAACTTTCTTCACGAGGGAACAAGGATGGACGTGCAAAAGAAAAAAGTCCTCTATTCCAGAGAGGAGATCCGCGGCAAGGTATCGAAACTGGCGGAAGCCATTTCTGAAGATTACCGGGGCAGGAATGTTGTCCTTATCGGTGTTCTCAAGGGGGCCTTTATTTTCATGGCGGACCTTATCCGGTGTCTCAAGATTCCCTGTGTGGTGGATTTCATCAGAGTCGCGAGCTATGGCTCCGGGTCGGTGAGCTCGGGACAGGTGGTCATCAGAAAGGATATCGAGACGGACATTGAGGGGAAGGATGTTCTCATCGTGGAGGATATCATTGACACCGGGATCACCCTTCGTTTTCTGGTGGAAAAGCTCAAAGAACGGAAGCCCCGCTCTCTCAAGGTCTGCGCCTTTCTTGACAAGAGGGCCAGGAGGAAGGTTGAATTCGAGGCGGACTACGTGGGTTTTACCATGGAAGACGGATTTGTCGTGGGATACGGCCTGGATTTTAACGAAATGTCCCGATTCCATCCGGAGGTTTACGTCGTTGAAGAATAGCGATTCGGGGGATTGAGGCATGATCATTCAGTGCGGGAAGTGCGGGACAAAGTACAGGTTTGACGAGGCGCAGATCGATGGAGGGGGCGCGTGGGTCCGCTGCAGCAGATGCCGGGATGTCTTTTTTCAGGAAAACCCGTCAGAGACCGGCGAAGCCAGGGCAAGCTCTGAGAGAGGAGCGGCCTCTGCCAAAGATATGAAAACGGGGGCCCTTCAGGCGGAGATACCGGAGAGCCCTCTTGAAGAGACAGGCGCGGAGAAGGAAAGCGGGCTCTCGACCCAAAAGAAAATTCTGGCTGTTGCCGCTGTCCTCCTTATTGTCGCCGTCGGTCTGTTTTTCTGGTTTCTGCCTCAGACAGGGAAAAGAATGCTCGAATCCGTGCCGGGCTGGAGCGTGGTGGCGGGCTCTCTTGGTATCGAAAAATCAAAACACGCCGCAGAAGGCGGGATCGACTTCCTGGACGTTCGGGAGAGTTTTATCAAGAACTGGCTGATCGGCGACATCATGGTGATCCATGGAACCGCCGTGAACCGTTACTCCCACCCCGTGTCGAAAATCCATGTCAAGGCTAAATTGCTGGATGCTCAGGGGCGATCCATCGGGGAGACAGAGTCTTATTGCGGCAATTTCTTTTCCGATGATGATCTGGCGAAAATGACGAAAAAGGAGATCACGGAAAAGATTGCGGCGTCTCCGGGAAGGGACATCCCCAGCTCGGGTGTAGCCCCGGCGGGAAAGGTTCCCTTTGTTCTCGTGTTCATGAATCCCCCCAAGAATGCCGTGGAGTATATCGTGGAGATGGTGTCGGCCGCGTCCAAGGAAACGAAATAGATGAGAGGTAGTTATTCCATTCTGTTTGTCCGTTCTGAATGATTGGAGGGTTCTTTGCTTTTTAACAGAAAACTCATGATCGCCTTGCTCAGCCTCTTTGTCATTTCCTTGATCGGAACGGTGGGCTACCATTTCATAGAGGGATGGGATCTCGGCACATCCCTTTACGCAACCGTCATAACCCTGTCCACCGTCGGATACGGCGATCTGTACCCCAAAACCTCCGAGGGACGGGTTTTCACCATGTTCCTTATTCTTTTCGGGGTGGGGACTATGTTCTATACCATCGTTCTCGTGGCGGAAACCATGGTGGAGGGCCGCTTGAGAATCCTTTTAGGGAGGGGCAAATTGGAAAAGATCATCGGCAAAATGCAGAACCATTACATCATCTGCGGCTGCGGCAGGATCGGTCAACTGATCTGCAGGGAGCTGGCGGAGGAAAAGGTCGACTTTGTCGTCATCGATAACGTTCCCGAGGTGATTCAAAGAATCGAAGAGGAAGGGTTCGTTTATCACAAGGGGGACGCCACAAGCGACAAGACCCTTCTGGATGCGGGCATCAAGAGGGCAAAGGGCATCGTCTGCGTCCTTCCCTCCGACGCCTTGAATCTCTATGTGATCCTGACGGCGAAGGAGCTGAATCCCGGCATTTTCATCCTGTCCAGGTCGGAGGAAGAAGAATCGGAGCACCGCCTGCTTCGCGCCGGGGCCGACCGGGTCATGTCGCCCTATACCTTGGGAGGCATGAGGATGGCCATGGCGATCCTGAGGCCGGCGATGCTGGACTTCATTGAGATCACGACCCGCCGGCAGAGCCTGGAGCTCCAGATGGAGGAAATCTCCATCTGCGAAGGTTCTCCGATTGTCGGGAAGTCCATCGGGGAGTCCGAGATCCGGCAGAAATACGGCCTGATCATCGTGGCCGTCAAGAAGGATTCGGGGAAAATGATCTTCAACCCCCTGGCCAATTACATCATCGAAAAGGGCGACATGGTTATTGCCCTGGGCGAAGAAAAAAACGTGAAGGAGTTTTCCCAAGTCTGTCTTCTATGAGGGAAGGGGGGATGGCCCCCGCCCTCAACAGGGAAGGGGGGTCTGTCGTTACATCCACGATTGTCGATCCCAGCCCGCCCGGCGTTTGACCGCCGTCAATGACGGCGTCGACCCTGTCTCTCAATGCCTCCGGGATGTCATCGGCGGAGGAACATTCTTTTTCCCCGGAGAGATTCGCGCTGGTGGCGGTGACGGGGCGCGAGAGCATTCCTGACAGCCGTGATGCAATGGGATGACTGGACAGGCGGACCCCGATCTTGCCGGTTCCTCCTGTCAGCCTTGGAAGGACAAATCGTGAGGCCTCGAAAACCAGGGTGAGCGCTCCCGGCCAGAAATTCGCTATCAGGGTCCTTGCCGTCTCAGGTATCCGTTCTACATATCGATCGAGGTCGTTCCGATCTCCAATGATGAGGGGAAGAGGCTTAGAGAAGGTTCTTCCCTTGATTGCATAAATTTTCTCCACCGCCTCTTCATTTCCCGCGTCGGCCCCAAGGCCGTAAAACGTTTCCGTGGGATAGGCGATCACACCTCCGCCTCTGAGAACCGCCAGGGCTTTACCGAGAGCATCCTCCGCGGGATTCAAGGGGTCTATGCGGATCAGGAGAGGCACTCGATCTTTTCCTGTTTCTTTTCGATTTCCCGGGCCATCTTCTTCGCGTAGGCAACCAGTTTTTTCTCGATTTCCCTGTCTTCGAGGGCCAGGATCCGAGCGGACAGAACGGCGGCGTTTCTGGCTCCCGCCTTTCCTATGGCCATGGAGGCCACGGGAATGCCGCCCGGCATTTGAACCGTTGAAAGGAGTGCGTCGAGGCCTGCCAGGGACGTGGCGTCAACAGGGATTCCGATGACAGGAAGAGTCGTCTGTGAGGCGATCACGCCTGCAAGATGAGCGGCGGCTCCCGCGCCGACGATAATCACCTTGATTCCGCGGCGGGCGGCACCCTTGGCGAAGGATGTTGTCCGCTCCGGTGAACGGTGCGCTGAGGTGAGCACGACCTCATAGGGAATATCAAAATCTTTGAGGACGACCATGGTCTCCTTGAGGACAGGGAGATCGGAATCACTTCCCATGACGACGCTGACTGTAACCCCGGTTTTCTTTTTCATGTCGGCCTCCATTCATTAACAGTTAAAGGTTCAGCCGTAATGGGCAATCCTGCTCTAATAGAACTTGTCGAAAAAGCCAACGGCTTTGTAAAAAGTTACAGAGGCAAGGCGCGCATGGTTCGACAAGCTCACCATGACAACTCTTTCGCTTATCCTGAGCCTGTCGAAGGAAGGGACGCAGCGCAACGAAGCATATGAGCTTTTTACGAAGCCGTTAGTGCTTGAAATGTCTCCTCCCCGTGAATACCATCGCCATGCCGTGTTCATTCGCCGCCTGAATGGATTCATCGTCCCGGATGGACCCGCCCGGCTGGACCATGGCGGTGATGCCGGCCGCGGCTGCCGTGTCCACGACGTCACGGAAGGGGAAGAAAGCGTCGGATGCCATGACGGCGCCTTTTGTCGGGAAATTGGCCTTCATAAGGGCGATCCGGACGGAATCCACGCGGCTCATCTGGCCCGCGCCCACACCGATGAGCTGATCTTTCGTGGCGAGGACGATGGCGTTGGACTTGACGTGCTTGACCACGCGCCAGGCGAAGTCTAGGGCTTCGAATTCATCCTCCGTGGGAGTGCGTTTGGTCACGATGTTTCCTTTTTTCACGTCCATGTCGTCCGTGTCGCGCTCCTGAACGAGGAGCCCCCCGGCCACCCGCCGGAAATCCAGACCCCGGGCAGGGCCGCCGGCTGAGGAGGCGATCTCCAGAAGACGGAGATTCTTTTTCGCGCTCAGGATCTCCAAGGCGTCCCGCTCGAAACCGGGCGCTATGATGACTTCCAGAAAGGTTTTGGCGATCTCTTCGGCCGTCCTTTTGTCAACGGGCTTGTTGAAGGCCACAATGCCTCCGAAGGCTGAGAGGGGGTCCGTCTCCAGCGCTTTTTTGTACGCCGTGAGAACGTTATCCGTGGACGTGGCCGCGCCGCAAGGGTTGGCGTGCTTCATGATGATGGCTGCCGGCCTCTCAAAGTCGCAGGCCATCTGCCAGGCGGCGTCGCTGTCCATGATGTTGTTGTAGGAGAGTTCCTTTCCCTGGAGCTGCCTGGCGCTGGCGATGGCGGAAAGGGGTGCGTCGTTTTCCCTGTAGAAGACGGCCTTCTGGTGGGGATTCTCACCGTAGCGGAGATCCAGGGCCTTCACGAACTGGAAGGTCACGACATCGGGAAAATCCTTCTGCCCCTCTTCAGGGATTATTTTCCCGAGGTAGTTGGATATGGCCGCGTCGTAACGCGCCGTGAGTTGGAAGGTCTTTGTCGCCAGGGCGAAATTTGTTTTTTCGGATATCTTTCCTCCCGCCGCGTTCATCTCCTCCAGGATCCGGGCGTAATCCGAGGAATCCGTCACCACGCTGACAAAGGGGTAGTTTTTCGCGGCCGCCCGGAGCATGGTGGGTCCGCCGATATCGATATTCTCAATCGCATCCTCAAGAGAGCAGCCCGGTTTCGCGACCGTGTCCTCGAAGCGATAAAGGTTGATGACGACCATATCGATCATGCTAATTCCGTGCGCCCGTGCCGATGACATGTGATCGGGCTTGTCTCTCAGGGCGAGGATGCCGCCGTGGATCTTCGGATGCAGAGTCTTGAGCCTTCCGTCCATCATCTCCGGAAAGCC
>CAYXFF010000069.1:0-8348 GCA_964464185.1 uncultured Syntrophaceae bacterium
TGCCGTCCTTCGTGATCATGAAACCGGCGTACATGACGCCTTTGTAATATTCGCCTGTTTCTTTGTAGATCGCTTCAGCCACCTTCTGCGTAATGGCAAGACCCTCCTCGACCTCCTTTCGCGTCATGAACGGGAGAGAGTGATCCTCGCAGGAGTACGACCCCATTCCGCCCGTATTGGGTCCCTTGTCGTCGACAAACCGTCTTTTGTGGTCCTGAACGGGCGGCGTTGCCACGACGGTTTTTCCATCGGACAGGCACTGCAGGGAGAATTCCTCTCCTTCCAGCTTCTCATCGATGATCACGGAGGCGTGTTCGGCGAGGACGTCTCTGCAGTATTGAAGCGCCTCTTCGGCCGTCTGAAAATGGTCGCCCTGTACCATGACCCCTTTCCCGCCCGTGAGGCCGTCAGGCTTGACGACGATTCCGTCCAGCTCCCTGAGGAATTCTTCTATCCCGTCAAGAGAAGTGAAGACGCGGAATTTCGGGTTCCCCGGAATTCCGTATTTGCCAAGCAGGTTCCGGGTAAAGGATTTGGACGTCTCCAGCTGCGCGAGTTTTTGCGTCGGTCCCACCGAGGGGATACCGTTTTTTTTCAAAGCGTCCACCACGCCGTTGTTCAGGGGGTCTTCAGGTCCGACAATGGCGAAATCCACCCGGTTGTCCCCTGCGAACCGGCAAATGGCCTGGAGGTCCCCATAGTTTCCAATCGAAATCTTCTCTGAAAGCGCCGCAATGCCGGGATTGTTTCCCTTCATATAGGAGAAGAGTAAAGGTGCGTGCCTCGACCGCTTCACCGCCTCCGCGATCGCGTGTTCTCTGGCACCGTTTCCGATCAGCAGTACCCGAATCATTTCGACCTCCTGGAAGGATAAAAAGTGAATAGTCGTTAGTGAATAGTGAATAGAAAAAATAAAGGCGAAGCCCGGGTTTACTTATTACTCCGGCAACAAATTTCTCAAGTCTGTCATTCCCGCGAAGGCGGGAATCCAGAAGGTACTGGATGCCGGGTCCAGTCCGGCATAACATAATGGATACGGTTATTTGCTGCTTTAAAAATATTTCTTAACTGTCAACTATTCACTATCGACTGTTCACTGTTCACTCTGAGGAGTGTGACTATAACCAAAACAGGATGAGGAGTCAAACAATTCCGGCGCGGCTTGCCGCAGCGGAGACCCGCTGAATGCTTGACTTTTTATGAGAATCGGTTTAATTTTCAACCGTGCTTCCGGATTGTATGCGACACTGGCACTCGCGATGATCCAGACTGTGATTGAGAGCCATCTTTATTGAAACAGGATCTCCTTGGACCCTTATATTACATTCAAACTCGTTCTGCTCTTCTGCTTCTTCGTTCTCTCCGCGTTCTTTGCCTCATCGGAGGCTTCTCTTTTCTCCCTCACGCCCCTGCATCTGCATAAGATGAAAGAGGAAAAATCGCGATATCTTTCCGCCGTCCGGAAACTCCTGCAATATCCCAGACGCCTGCTCATTACGATCATTGTGGGCAATGAGTCGGTGAACATCATGATTTCGGCCGTGACAGCCGCAATCTTCATCCATTTCCTGGGAGATGACGGAAAGTGGGTCGCTGTCGCTGTCCTGACGCCCCTGCTGCTCGTCTTCGGGGAAGCCGTTCCCAAGACGATTGCGAAGATCAAACCCATTTCCACATCTCAACGGGTCACCCCTTTCCTCTCGGCTTTTGCCACCGCGGCCTACCCTGTTGTCCGGACCCTTGAGAAACTTTCGGAATGGATGATGGGGCCCTTCAAGGCCGGTGGGCCGGATGGCCGGGAAGGCCTGATGGAAGACGAACTCAGAGTTCTGATTGATGCGGGCCACGAAGAAGGGGTTCTGGAAAAGACCCATAGAGATCTGATCCACCGTGTTTTTGAGCTTGGCGATACAGACGTTGAAGCCATCATGACACCGAGAATCGACATGTTCTGTCTTCCCTTTTCTCTCGGCATGAGTGATATGAAAAGGGAAATTCTTGAAGGCGGATATTCCCGCGTGCCCGTCTACGGAACGGATCGTGATGACATTTTGGGGATTCTTTATGCCAAGGACCTCCTCCAAGGGTTGGTTGGGGATGAAAAGGAGCATACCCTGATGTCCCTCCTGAGAAAGCCGTACTTTGTTCCTCTGGAAAGAAGAGCCGACAGCCTCCTCAAGGATTTTCAGATTCGCAAGATCCACATGGCCGTTGTCGTCGACGAGTATGGCGGGGTGGCGGGCCTGGTCACCATGGAGGATATTCTGGAAAATCTCTTCGGCGAAATCTACGACGAGCGCGATATACGGGAGAAGCTCTATCATTTTATCGACGATCAAAACATTATCGTTTCGGGGCGAATGCCCATAGAGGATTTCAATGCCCTGGCCGGTACCGCCATCTCTTCAGAGGATTTTGAAACGCTGGGTGGTTTTGTGTTCCACCTTTTTGGACGGCTGCCCGTTAAGGGGGACGAGATCCGGTTTGAGGGGATGACGTTCCGCGTGGAAAGAATGCGTGGAGCCGGTGTCTGGAGGATCAGGGTCACAATGAAGACAGGGGCAGGAGAGCAATGACGGATCATATGACCTCCTTTATTCTGATCCTTTTTTTTCTGCTGCTGGAGGGTCTGTTTTCAGGCGGAGAGATCGCTCTTGTCGCCTCCGATATCCACAGGGTCAGGCAGAAGGCGCTTGCCGGCTCGCGTTCCGCGTCGCTGGCACTGAAGCTTCTTTCCAGACCCGAGTGGTTTCTGGCGACGACCCTCACGGGCACCAATATTTGTATTATCGTGAACACAACCATTGCCACCTCTGTCTTTATTTCTATCTTTGGCGCCGCCAAGGGGGGACTTTTTTCCGTAGCCGTGATGATACCCCTTGTGATTGTGGCGGCGGAAATCATTCCCAAGAGCATCGTCCAGCAGCGCCCAGAATCCGTCGCTATAGGAATTGCAAAATTTATCCAGGCGGCATCCTGGATTCTTTACCCGCTGGTCTTCGTTGTGGCCTGGATCGCCCGGGGCGGTGTCTATGTATTGACGGGAGGCACGGCGGTTTCCTACTCTCCCTACATTACAAAGCAGGGTCTGAAATTTCTTATTCGTGAAAGGGGCGGGAAGGGTGACCTCAGGCGTACGGAAAAGGAGATGATCCGGCGGGTTTTTGATTTTTCCGAAGCCACGGTGGACCAGATCATGGTTCCCCTGTCCCATGTTGCGGTTCTTGAGGAGAGTGCCGCGATACGGGACGCCGTCGCTCTGATCCGGGAGAAGGGGTTCTCCCGCGTTCCCGTCTATCGTGAAAGCATTTTCCATATCACGGGCATTCTGAACAGCTTTGATCTTTTGAGAGCGCGTCCTGACGGGGAAGAAGAAACGATTAAACCTTACGTCCGATCGAATGTCTACTATGTTCCCGACACGAAATCGGCCAGCGAGCTTCTTCTCGAATTGCAGCGGCAGGGGGAAGTCATGGCTGTGGTGGTGGACGAGTACGGCGGTGCCGTGGGTATCGTGACGGTGGAAGATCTTCTGGAGGAGGTCGTGGGTGAAATCGAGGACGAGTATGACAGGGGTGAAAAATCATACCTGAAGGTGGGACCTGGGCGTTATCTCTTCAATGCCCGGACGAATCTGGAACGCATCCGGGAACTGATCCACCTGGAGATTCCCGAAGGAGATTACGAGACGCTGGGAGGGTTCATTCTTAACAGGTTGGGACGGATTCCGAGGAGAAGGGAGAGCATCAAGGAAGGGGATGTCCTTTTTATTGTCGAGGATGCGGATTCCAGGTCGATCAGAGAAGTGCTGATCGTAATGCCGGATGATGCAGATGCTAAAGCACGAAGTGTCTTTTAAAGGTGAATGGAAGAAAAGGAGAAAGGGTTTTTGAACTTGAAACTTGAAACTCGAAACTCCAAACTGGCTGTTATTATTCTTGCCGCGGGAAAGGGGACCCGGATGAGGTCGTCCCTGGCGAAAGTGCTTCACCCTCTCCATAAAGCTCCCATGCTGAGTTATTCCGTGGCCGTCGCGCGGGAAGTCGGAGCGGCGGATATCGTGGTGGTGGTCGGGCACCAGGCGGATCTTATCGAAGAGACCATGAAAGATGAAGGGCTGGTTTTTGTTCTGCAGAAAGAACAGCTTGGAACGGGCCATGCCGTCCTCCAGACGAGGGACCATTTCCGGAATTTTCAGGGAACGATCCTCATTCTCTGCGGTGATGTGCCGCTTCTTCGCGGAGCGACGGTGAGGGATCTCATGGAAAGGCACCGCACGGGTCAGGCGGCCGTGACGGTCATGACGACACTTCTTGCCGATCCCTCAGGGTATGGAAGGATCGTGAAGGGCGATGGGGACCGCATCCTGAAGATCGTCGAGGAGCGCGATGCCACGGAGGAGGAGAAGAAAATCAGGGAGATCAATACAGGGATCTATTGCGCGGAGAGCCCCTTCCTGTTCGAGGCGGCGGCGGCCATTGACAATCGCAATGCCCAGAAAGAATATTATCTGACCGATATCGTCGGGATAGTGAACCGCATGAACAGAACGGTGAGGTCCTTTGTGGCGCCCGATTTTCGGGAGGTCATGGGGATCAATACCCGGGAGGATCTGGAGAGGGCGGAAAACATCATAAAAAGACGCGGGACGCGTTCCTGATCTGCTCCGCTTCGCGTTACACCAGGTTTTTATTGATGGCGTAACGAATCAATTCCGCGTTGCTCTTGAGCTTCATTTTTTCGAAAATCCGCGCGCGGTAGGTGCTGATCGTCTTGATGCTCAGCGACAGGTCTTCGGCGATTTCCTTGATGGACTTCCCCGACGTGATCATCACCATGACCTGGTACTCGCGGTCTGAAAGGATTTCATGGATATTTTTCTGATCCTCTCTTTCAAGATAATCCGCCAGCTTTTCCGCCAGCGATGAGCTGATGTATTTCTTCCCTTTCAGCACCGTCCTCATGGCCCGGATCAATTCCTCCGGCGCGCTTTCCTTGGTCAGGTACCCCGCCGCCCCCGCCTTCAAGGCTCTCACGGCGTATTGATCTTCCGGATGGATGCTCAGAATGAGCACCGGAAGTCCCGGGTAATTCTGCCTCAGTTCCTTCAGGACGTCGAGGCCTCCTCTTCCGGGCATGGTGATATCAAGGATGACGATATCCCAGTCCTGCTGACCGGCCAGTTCGAGGACTTCATTGGAATCCGCCGCCTCGCCGACCGTTTCCATATCCGACTCTTCGAAGAGGATCTGTTTCAAACCCTGCCTTACAATGGGATGATCATCCGCAATGAGTGCTTTTGTCATGGGCCTTCTCCCAATGCCATTTTGACCTGTAAAGGTTTGCCGGTTTCGTTCAGAACCGTTCGTCGCATCAACTTTTTCTTATATCAATTTTTCTGTCCTCTGCACATAAGATTATTTTGGCAACGATTATCCCGGTGACGAGCAAAGAGGTTCAATGAAACAATTAAAGACAGGCGGACGATCAGTTCAGGCTTTCCGCTATAAGAGAGGCGATGTGGTTGGCCATGTCCGAGACATCCTTTTTTGAAGGGCCCTCGATCATGACGCGGCAGATCTGCTGAGTCCCCGAATACCTCACAAGGATTCGTCCCCGTCCCTTGAGCTTTCGCTCGGCCTCGTCAATCGCTTTTTGCACCGCGGGTATTTTGTCCAGGTCCTTCTTCTTTTTGACGCTGACATTGATGATGATCTGCGGCAGGGTCTTCATCACCGCGCGGAGCCCGGACAGCCTCACTCCTTTCTCTTTCATGATGGATAGAATCTGCAGCGCCGAGAGAATGCCGTCTCCCGTTGTCGAGTGATCCAGAAAGATCAGGTGTCCTGATTGTTCACCGCCGAGGTTGAAACCGCCTCGCAGCATTTCTTTGAGAATGTATCGGTCGCCGACCTCTGTTTTCAAAACACGTATGCCCGCTTCTTTCATGGCAATATCAAAACCCATGTTGCTCATAACAGTCGCGACCACCGTGTTTTGTCGAAGAAGATTTTTTGCCTTCATGTCCAGGGCGCATATGGCCATGACATGGTCGCCGTCCATTTTTGACCCCTTCTCATCGGAGAAGATCGCTCGGTCGGCGTCTCCATCGAGAGCGATCCCTATATCGGCGCGGTGTTTTCTTACTGCCTCGGATATCGCTTCGGGGTGCATGGCGCCGCAGTTGAGGTTGATATTCCTTCCGTCGGGCCGGTCCGCGATGGAGATCACCTCCGCCCCCAGCTCTTCTAAGATCTTGGGGGCGACTTTATAGGCGGCGCCGTTGGCGCAGTCCACCACAATCTTCATGCCCTCCAGAGTTCCTTTTCTGGGAAACGTGTTTTTCAGGTGGTCCATGTATCTTCCTTCGGCGTTGTCAATGGTCAGAACCTTCCCCATATCGCCGCCCGTGGGAAGATCCTTTGCGAGATCCTTCGAACAGATGAGGACTTCGATCCGTTCTTCCATTTCATCGGGAAGTTTGAAACCGTCCGCCGAAAAAATCTTGATACCATTGTCCTGAAAGGGGTTGTGGGAAGCCGATATCATGATGCCGGCGTCCGCCCTCATGTCGGACGTGAGAAAAGAAACAGCCGGAGTGGGAAGAGGTCCTGCCGCTATGGCATCGACGCCCATGGAACAGATGCCCGAAACGAGGGCGCTTTCAATCATGGAGCCGGAGAGGCGCGTATCCCTGCCCACCAGGATTCTGTGTTTCCTTTTTTTGTTTTTAAAGAGGTAAGCTGTTGCCCTTCCTATCTTTATGGCCATTTCGGCCGTCATGGGAAAGGTGTTGGCGACGCCCCTGATTCCGTCCGTTCCAAAGAGTTTTCTCATGGTCCGTATCCCCTGGTGCTCCCTCCTCTTTTTTTGCCCCTTTTATCCGATTCATTTTTCATTTGTCAAAGTATTTTGTTGAGGGGGACGGAGCGGGTTTCCTTAAGGATCAGGGATTCTTTTCCTTGCTGTTCAGGAAATGGAACGCGATCATCAGCACGGGAAAGATAAGGAGGTACCCGTAGGCTTGCTTCGGCGAATCCCGCATCCCCGGTTCCAGCTTCGTGATATAACCTGAAAGATCCAGGATGATCACGGCGAAGAGCGAAGAAAAACCGATCATCCCCAGAAGAGCCTGGATGGCTGGGTACGGCTCGATTCTGTGGCGTTCGTTCCATATGATCCACCCCATCATGTTTGGCAGGATGAAGAATAAAAGAATGATGGAACCGATGATAACATTCTTGTTCAGGAGGATCATCCCGAGAAGAAGCAGCCAGAGAGTGCTTCCGATCTGGGCGCCGAACCAGCCGCCGGTGTTCCATTGAAATTTTCCAGAACCTTCTTTAGGTGTCTTCATTCCTCATAACTGTCCTTTAATCTATATTTTTTCAAAAATTTGCATATAAAAATACTCACCAACTTCAATAAGTTGTTTGGGTGTAAACGATAGCTTTTGTCTTAATTCCTCGGGAGAGGATCGCATTTCTATAGGAGGACCAAAAGGAGTATTCTCCTTTTTTATATTGACGATTGCTAGTTTAGCTTTTGGCCTTAAAATGCGTTTTATTTCTTTCTCAAAGTGTACAACCTGATCATCTGAGAATATATGAAATACTGTTGAAAGATAAATTAAATCTATGGAACAGTCTTTCAGTTCAGTTGTTTTGGTGATATCGCCAACTAAAGGTTCGATATTGGTTTTTTCTACTTCCTTTTTAAGATTGTTAATCGCTTCTTTATCAGGATCAAGTGCATATACTCTTCCATTATTTCCCACTAATTCTGAAAATCTTTTCGACATGTAACCATTGCCACAACCAGCATCGAGAATTGTTTGACCAGGGTATATTTGTAAATTGTTCAATATCATTTCGACATCTAGTAATCCTTCAGAACATTTGCGCATTTTGTTCGTTTCTTTATTCAAGTGTTTTGCCTTCTGTTTTTTAATATTGTCAATCTGACATGTTGTAGACCGACGAACGCCGGTTTCCTGTAACCGCAGGAATTTAAAATGAATTGCAAAAAAACCATTCCATAAGATATGTTGGAAGTCAAATGAATTGAATATTGGTCTTAGAAATGCCGAAGGTACATCTTCTTTCATGACAAGCGGCATCCGAAAGACATAGAAGCAAAAAAGATATCCGCGTTTTGTTCCTGTCTGGCCAGGGAAGAGAACGTCGTGGCAAACACCCGGACTCAGGCGCTCAATGTCCTTGTGTTTCTTTATAAGCAGGTTCTTCAGGTTGCAGACAATGAATGCATCGAGTCATGATTGATAGGATGAATCACTTGAACCCTTGAATCCCGGACCCCTTTTTGTTTTTATGAAAATCGGAAACCTG
>CAYXFF010000070.1:0-2475 GCA_964464185.1 uncultured Syntrophaceae bacterium
CAAGTTCCTTTTGAGGGTTTTTCTTCAGGGCCGTCATGCTGAAAAAGATCTGGACCAGTTCCCTTGACTGCGGGGTCATGGAGAGCTCACCGAATTTGCCTGCCTCGGCTTCGAGGCCCGCCGCCATGTTCTGCTCCAGCCCCGTCCGGACGCAGTCGATGATCTTGAAGGGGGCCGGGTAATTTCCCCAGGTCTGCTTCTGAACCATCTCTTCCGCCTTTTTGTAGACGAGGTTCCGGCTGTACCGGTTGCTTTCAAGGAGGCCCGCGAGGAGGGGCTGCTTGATCTTCCTCTCCATCGGTTTGCCGGCCAGTTCGAGGGCCGCGATTCCGGCCGCCCGGCGCAGGCCGTAAGGATGAACGAGGTCGTCAACGAGCCCCATCTTTTTCGCCTGCCGCGGATAGATATTCTTTCCCGTGAGCATCATGTCCAGGGCGGCCTGCAGGCCGATGAGCCGGGGCAGCCGCTGAGTCCCGCCGCCGGCGGGAAGGAGCCCCAGTTTGACCTCCGGCAGGGCCAGAATCGTCCGGGGATCATCGCTCGCGATTCGGTAGGAGCAGGCCAGAGCCAATTCGAGACCGCCTCCGAGCGCGGCTCCGTGAATGGCGGCCACGACGGGCTTCCGGAATTTTTCGAGGCGGTTCAGGAGGACGTGTCCCTGGCGGCTCAGGGATTCCGCGTATTCGGGTGACGCGGCCTCCCTGATCCTGTCGATGTCGGCGCCGGCGATGAAATTGTCTTCCTTGCGGCTGATGAGGACAACGCCCTTCACGTCTCCGTCCCTCTCCATTTCATCCAGGAGCGCCTTGAATTCATCGAGGAGGTCGAGGGAAATCTTGTTTACTTTCTCTCCGGGCTGGTCGAGCCACACAACAGCCACGCCGCCTTCTTTCTCTATCTGGGCATAGGACATGGGTTCTTCCTCCCTTATTTCCAGCGCTCGAGGATGATGGCGCTTCCCATGGCCCCCGCGGCGCAGGCAGCCACCAGGGCGAAGGTGCCGTCTTCCCGGATGAGGCGATTGACCGCCGTCGTTACGAGGCGGGCTCCCGTGGCGCCGAAGGGATGGCCCAAAGAGAGAGAGCCGCCCAGCGTGTTGAATTTTTCCATGGGGACATTCCCGACTTTTCGGGATCGTCCAAGCTTTTCGCCGGCGAAGCGGTCCGAGGCGAGGCATTTCAGGTTGGCCAGGATCTGTCCGGCGAAGGCCTCGTGGAATTCGAAGACGTCCATGTTCGTAAGTTCCAGTCCCGCCAGGTCGAGGGCCTTGGGCGTCGCGTAGGCGGGGCCGAGAAGGAGTTCCTCTTGGGGATCCTGGGCGGAGTAAGCGTAAGCGCGGATCGACGCCTTCGGAGTGTATCCCAGGGCCTTGGCGGTATCTTCGGCCATGAGGAGCACGGCGGCCGCCCCGTCGGTGAGAAAGGAGGAGTTGCCCGCCGTGACCGTGCCGTACTTCTTCACGAAGGCGGGCCTCAGGGCCGCCATCTTTTCCAGCGTGGTGTCCGCCCGGAAACCGTTGTCTTCCCGGATGGGCCGGAAGTCCGGTGGAACCATGACCGGTTCGACCTCCCTGGCCAGGAGCCCTTCCTTCGTCGCTGTCGCCGCTGCCAGGTGGGAGCGGACAGCGTATTCATCCTGTTCCTCCCGGCTGACCCCCAGGCGGGCGGCGAGCCGGTCACAGTCTTCCCCCATGATGCGACCCGTGGAAAATTCGGCTATGGACGGGATTTCCGGCAGGAGGTCCTTCAGGCGCATTCCCTGCAGGAATTTCAGATAATCCAGGGGGCCTTTGTACCGCTGGGCCTCCATGAATTTCTGCCGCATGGGTTTCTGGTAGGAGATGGGGATGTCGGACATGCTCTCCGTTCCCCCGGCCACGACCACGTCGGCCTGGCCTGTCCGGATGAGGTCGACGCCTGACGTAATGGCCATATTGGCGGAGATGCAGGCCATGGTGATTGTGAAGGCCGGGATATGAACGGGGAAGCCGGCCCCCAGAGCGGACTCGCGGGCCACGTTGCTCGTGGCAAGGCGGGAAATGACGCTTCCCATGATCACTTGTTCGACCTTTCCGGGTTCGATCATGGTCCGGGTGAGGAGGGCCTTCAGGACAAGCCTTCCCAGGTCGTAAGGTGTCAAATCCCTGTATCCCGTGCCCGACCTCAGGAACGGGATGCGGCATCCGTCTACCAGGACGGCCTTCCGGCCCTGACTGATCTCCGGTCTCATAGGCTTCTCTCCATCAAAGCAAATTTTTACCGGTTATCGTTTATGCTCACACGGTGAACAATGTGAATCATTACCAGAAAGACCCCGGCTCCCGGAAGAAGCGCGGGGTCTTTCACCGCTTGCGTGGAAACCGGTGCCGGGATTTACCGGCCCCAGATGGCCCTGAATTCTTCATCGCTCAGGAAACAGTCACCATTCGTGTCGAATTTTTTGAAATCCTCAGCCGTGAAGCCCTTGATGACGACG
>CAYXFF010000070.1:2575-5654 GCA_964464185.1 uncultured Syntrophaceae bacterium
CCTTCCCGATGAGGACAGGGCGCAGATCTTGTAATCCATGGCGGTATTCATTTTCCAGAGGGTGAAATCCTTCTCGTATAACTTTTTAATAGTCTCATGGCCCACGGCATTTTCCTCTTTTCCCGAACCGATGACGATGGTCCCGGGGCCCTTCGCGTACATGGCCATGACGCCCTTGATGTCTTTGTTCTTGTAGGCTTTGTTCAATTTGTCCATGGCCGCCTTTATTTCTCCATCCGTCCTGGAGGCGGCGCATACCGCTGCCGGAAAGGAAACGGAAATCAAAAACAGGATAAGGATCACGAAAGAGATGACGCCCCTGATATGTGATGTCAAAGTCTTGTCCGTGTATTTCATCATGAAAACCTCCTTTTCTGGTTTTTTCGATTTCATGGAATGATCCGGCAAAATCTCATCCTTTATAGTACGGTTATTTCTTTGTCTTCAAGGCTTTTCTTTGACGTGGTATTCTCCTTCTTTTCTTATCCTGCCCATTCCAAGGAGCCGTTCCAGGTGCTTTTCGATGGTGATTCCTTCCATCCATATCATGATTTCCCGGGGGTTCGGGTAGTCGGGAAAGAAGATATTTCTCCCCATGAGATCGGCAAGCCTTTGAGGTTCGCTCAGGGCCTTCAGGATCACGTGATCCCTCTTGTAGATGATTTCCTCATATTGTGAGAATCGCTCCGGCAGCCGGTCAATATATGGCCCTGAATGGCTCGTGGCTATCATGGATGCTCCTACATCCTTCAGGGCGCGGATCGACGAGATGAAGTCCTCGATGTCGGCGAAGTCGTTTCCATAAAAAGGGCCGAATGCGGTGAGGGCCACGTCGCTGGAAAAGAGAAAATCCTGCTCGGGGATATGGAAGGCCATGTGTCCGGGTGTGTGTCCGGGTGTGTGGATCGCCCTCAGGGTCATTCCTCCCAGGTCCAGCTCTTCATTTCCCTTCATGGTTCTCTCGATGCTGATTTTCGGGAAACGGATTTTTTTCGTGAGCAGCGCCGGATCGATTCCGCTCCGCGTGAGGCCGATGCCTTCCAGGTAGCGCTCCCGGTCCTGGAGGTAGAAAGACTCCGTTTCGTGGCACCAGACGGGGATATCCCCTATCCGGCCTATGGAATAGCGGTGATCCAGGTGGCAGTGGCTCAGGATCAGAAGATCGACACCTTTTTCAAGACAGGCGTCCATCCGGGCGTCCCCCATGCCGGCGTCGATGAGCACACGCATTTTCCGGCCCCGAAGATAGAGGCACTTGCAGAAGGGGAACAGGGATTTGTTTTCTCCGTCAACCAGGAATATGTCGGGCTTGATTTCTCTCATGGCGATATCTCGTTTACCACAGATTGAACTTTTCATTCAATGCCGTTGAACGAATCTTTCAAAATTCGGGAAGGATTCTTTTTCTGGATCAGAGAGACCAGAAGAGCATCCGGCGTAAATATGTTTTATTTATCAATGGGTTAAATGATTGCCGGAGGAGAGGCCGCAATCTGGCACGATAATTTCATATAAACAGTTCAAAAAGAGAAAACCCCGAACTCATAAATTAGAAAAAGGAGGAATTGAAAATGAAAAAGACACTGTCAACCCTGATCATCTCGGTCTTCGTCGTGCTGACCACTGGGACCTTCGCCGTTGCGGAATACAGCGCCGCGGGAGCAAGTAACTTCCCCTATTTCCATCTGGGCGCCCTCATCGTCGGCGGCCTGATCATCATCTCTCTCCGTCACAAATATGACAAGCTCTACATGAGCGAGGCCATGGGCGCCTTCGCCCTCTACACGGTGCTCATCGCCCTCTTCACCTCGCCCGTTGTGGAACTCATCAAGTCCGCTGTGGGATGATCGTGAAACTTTGAGCAGCACCGATTCGCAGGACATGATAAAAGCCCGCTTTCCCGGCGGGCTTTTCATTTTTCCCGCGCTTCCTTCCTTTTTTTAAGATCCAGAGCCGTTTTCAGACCTTTCTCCCGGATCACCTTGAGCTTCAGCCGCCACTCCGTCAGCCTGAAGAACCGCTTTCCATATTTCTTCAAAAGACCGCTGTCGATTTCAAATCCAAGTCCCGGCCTCCGGAAAGGATGAAGGCGGCCGTCGGCGTCGGGGAGAATGGGAGCAATGATGCCCTCCCTGAATTCCGGCGTCCACGACGGCTCCTCCAGCGGGTATTCCAGAGGAAGCTTGTTTGTCCTGTCGGCAAGAACCATGTTCCAGTTGATGTGGAAGCCGATCCCGTTGGTCCACGTGTGAGGCGAGAATTCCCGGTCCCGGGCGCGGCAGGCATCCATGACCTGCTTCACCTGGGCGATGCCGCCCGCGAAGGTGGCGTCGGGCTGATAGACGTGAAAACAATCCTTCTCCAGCATGATCTTGATCTCGTCCCAGCCGTAATTGAGCTCCGCCCCGGAGATTTTCACCGGGGAGACCTTTTTCAGGGCCGCGTTGCCGTCGTAGTCACGGGAGTCCAGGGGTTCCTCCAGCCATCCGATGTCGCTGGCGCGGCAGGCCGCGGCGAATTCCTTCGCCCGCTCCAGGTCCCAGGCCGGTATCTTATCCACGATCGTCACGAGCCATCCCTGGTTGGCGTCAACGCCGAGAGCGAGGCGGTCACCCACACCCTTTCGGACTGTCTCGATATGGCGGATGTCTTCTCTCAATTCCCGGTTCTTCACCCGCAGCTTGGCCGTCTTGAATCCCCGTTCGCGCATGGCCAGGAGTTCATCGACCCTGTGTTCCGGCGCGTGCATCTCTCCCGTGGAACAGTAAAGATCGATGGGTCTCGCCTCGCCGCCCAGCAGTTCGTAGACCGGCTTTCCCGCCTGTTTCCCCAGGATGTCCCAGAAAGCGGGCTCGATCCAGTAGTTGCGCCACCCGAGAAAACCGGCCTGCTTCAATAGCCCCTGGATCTGCCCGATGTCGGACGGGTCTGACCCGAGGAGGTACCCGCCGATCAATTCTCCCAGTCCCTCTCTTTCCTTCCCCATGGCGGTGCCGGCGGAATATCCTTCGATGCCGTCGTCCGTGACGAGACGGATGAGCGTAAAATTATTGTGGGTCTGGGGATAGCCGGGAATCCA
>CAYXFF010000070.1:5754-8243 GCA_964464185.1 uncultured Syntrophaceae bacterium
ACCCAGAGGCCTTCGAGATGGGAAACCCGGGTCTTTCCTTCCAGCGGCAGAGGGTGGTCCCGGTCATCGAAATAAATGCCCCCGGCGACCCAGAGCCCCTCCTGGAATAGAAAGGTGTGCTTGGTTTTTGTCATGGCGGCTCCTCTCATGAGAGACGTCATTGTGCATTCGCTGACAATTTCTCGCATGTTTCCCGCTCCTTGTCAACTCTGCTTCCGCGCATCCCGCTTTGTTTCTTGCCTCCCTTCGTCTTTCGGTGGTATATGATTTCCAATGCCGGGAACCGCTTTCATAGGGAGGACTCGGCGAAGGAGGTTTTGTGAAAGGGACCCTGGTCAACAGCGGAGCGATTCTCGTCGGGAGCCTGATCGGCCTCTCGGCGGGCAGGCGCCTGCCCGAGAGGATGAAAAAAATTCTCATGCAGGCCCTCGGCCTCGCCGTGGTCATCATCGGCCTCCAGATGGCCCTGGCCGGTCGGGAGATCATCGCGGTCATCGGATGCCTCCTTCTGGGCGCGATCACGGGGGAAATCATCGATGTTGAGAAGCAGGTCGAAAGGATCGGGGAATGGCTGAAGGCCCGCTTCCGCTCCGAATCCTCCACCTTTGTCGAGGGTTTTGTCACCACGTCGCTCCTCTACCTCACGGGCGCCATGTTCATCGTGGGCTCCATCCAGGACGGGACAACGGGAGACGCGGGCACGCTGTACATCAAGGCCCTTCTTGACGGCGTTGCCTCCATGGCCTTCGCCTCCGCGCTCGGCATCGGGGTTGCCTTCTCGGCCCTCTCGGTGCTCGTGGTACAGGGTTCCATCACGCTCCTGGCCTCGCAATTGCTTTTTCTTCAGGATCCCCGGGTTCTGAACGCCGTCACGGCGACGGGGGGCATTCTGATCCTGGCCATAGGCATCAACATCCTGGAACTGAAAAAGATCCCCGTGGGCAATCTTCTCCCGGCACTGGTTTATGCCGTCCTCTGGGCGATGATATTTTGAAGCTGGAAATGATGAAAGAGAAAACACAGGTCAGTCCGACAGGCAGGGATAAGGAATACGATATTCTCATCACCGGAGGCGTCGTCTATAACGGCCTCGGGACCCCCGGTCGGGAAACGGATGTGGCTATCAAGAGGGATCGGATTATGCACATCGCCCCTGGCCTGGCTGAGAAGAGCGCGGTCCGGGTGATCGACGCCGCGGGGCTGGCCGTGGCGCCTGGATTTATCGATCCTCACAGCCACACGGATGTGGAACTGCTGGTCAATCCCAGAGCCGAGAGCAAGATCCGTCAGGGCGTGACCACGGAAATCTCCGGCAACTGCGGTTTCTCGGCCTTTCCCCTGAATCTCTCCTCCTTCGTGGAAAGAAAGCGCATCCTCAAGGAAAAGTACGATCTCAATCTGGACTGGGTGGACGTGAACGGTTTTTTTGAAAAGCTCGAGGAAGGCGGCATGGCCCTCAACTACGCCACGCTCCTCGGCCACGGCACGTTGAGGGAGGCCGTCATCGGAAACGAGGACCGCCAGTCGGAAGACCGTGAGATCGAAACCATGAAGGCTCTTGTTGAAGAACATATCAGGGCGGGCGTTTTCGGCCTGTCTTCGGGTCTCATCTACCCGCCGGGAATCTACGCGCAGTCCGAGGAAATCATCGAGCTCTGCCGGGTAGTGGCGAGCCACGGCGGTGTTTACGCGACCCACATGCGCGACGAAGGCGACTATCTCATGGAGTCTGTCGAGGAGTCGATCAAGGTCGCCCGGGAGACCGGGGTGAGCCTCCTCATTTCCCATCTGAAACTGGCCTACCCGAGGAACTGGTCCAAGATCCACGCCGTCCTTTCGCGGATTTCAGAGGTCAGGGCGGGAGGCGTCGATATCATGGCGGACCGTTACCCCTATACGGCCACGTCCACCTTTCTGAGCGTTTTTTTCCCGCGCTGGGCCAGGGAAGGGACGATCACGGAATTTCTGCAAAAATCGAAGGGAACGACGGTGGAGAGAAAACTCCGCGAGAGCATCAAGGCCCAGGAGGAAAAGATCGGCACCTGGGACAACATCCTGATCAGTTCGGTGCTGACGGAGAAGAACCGGAATCTGCCGGGGAAGAGCATTCTCCAGGCCGCCCGCGAGGCCGGGAAAGATCCCTACGATTTCATCCGCGATCTCCTCATCGAGGAAAACGATCAGGTGGGCATGATCAATTTCTCCCTCAACGAGGAGACCTTCAAGCGGATCATTGCCCACCCCCTCGTCGTCATCGGTTCCGACGGCTGGGCCCTTGCCCCTTACGGGAAACTTGCCGACGGAAAGCCCCACCCCCGCTCTTACGGGACGTTCCCGCGCATGCTGGGGCGCTATGTGCGGGAAGAGAAGCTGATGAGCCTGGGCCATGCCATCGAAAAGATGACCTCCATGACCGCTGAAAAATTCGGGCTCACGGGGCGGGGGAGGATCATGAAGGGCTACTTCGCCGATATCGTTCTCTTCGATCC
>CAYXFF010000071.1:0-8188 GCA_964464185.1 uncultured Syntrophaceae bacterium
GCGAGAAAGCCGGTGTATCGCTTGCTGATTTTGCGGCCCTCCTCATCATAAGCCCGGACCTTGATCTCCTCAAACCTTGTCACTTCAACACTTATGTCAGGGCAGGAAAGACACCCCTCGGTCATCTTTTCTTCTTTTCCCCTGGCCTGGGCCAGCCGCGGATTGACCAGGACGTCGTAATCGCCGGGGCTTTTCACCCGTTCTTTTTCACTGAAATTCTTGTTCTTGAAGATAATGATCTTTTTGCTTATTCCAATCTGGGGTGCGGCAAGCCCGAGGGCATCGTCTCTTGAAAGGAATGCATCGATAAGCGCTTTTACATCCCGTTTACCCTCTTCGTCAAAGGGTACGGGAACGTCCGCTGCCGGTTTTCTCAGGAGCTTCGATTCCTCTTCGTTGACCCTGCCGTCTTTCCACAGCGTCCATGTTCTTAGATTCGCCATTGTTCGCTTTCCTTCACGTGCAATATGCGGCTTTCTATAACACCGTCGATTTCTTTTTTCAATATGCTCATTTCTTGATAATTTTCAGGCTCTTTGTTATAGAGCAAATTGGAGGACATTGTTGAGGCCTTGATTAATACATGGATAACCAGGATAGCCCGGCGTGAGATCAGCCAGTCCATGACCTTTGCCGGTCAGGACAAACCGGCCATTCCGCCAGGAGACAGCAAGGAGAGTCGTCTTCTTTATCTCCACATTCCTTTTTGTGAAAGACTCTGTCCCTACTGTTCCTTTAACCGCGTTACCTTCGAGGAGCCACTGGCGAGGGTTTACTTTGCCGCCCTAAGAAAAGAGATCCGTCTTTACAGGGAGGCCGGGTACGACTTCAACGGGATCTATGCGGGGGGCGGGACACCCACTATTCTGATCGATGAACTCGAAGCCACCCTGGCGCAGGCGCGGACGTTTTTCAATATCCGGGAAGTATCCGTCGAAACCAATCCAAACCACCTCACGGATGAAAATATCAGGATTTTGAAGCGGGCGGGCGTGAACAGACTTTCCGTGGGCATTCAGAGTTTCGACGACGGTCTCCTGCAATCCATGGACCGTTATGAGAAATACGGGGGCGGCAGGGAGATCGCGGCAAGAATGAAGAGAACGCTTGGATACTTTGATACGCTGAATGCCGACATGATCTTTAATTTCTCCTCACAGACCTCGGAGAGCCTTGATCGAGACATCGATATTCTGAAAGAAATGGCTGTCGATCAGGTAACCTATTATCCTCTCATGGTTTCAGATGCCACGCGCGAAAAGGTTGAAAAGGCGCTCGGTCGAGTGAACGGCCTTCAGGAAGAAAGGTTCTATCGCAGAATCGTGAAGCGGCTGCTTCCGGACTACCGATTTTCCTCTTCCTGGTGTTTTTCGCGGCGGACCTCGGCGCCCGCTTCGATTATAGACGAATATGTTGTGGATTATGATGATTATGCCGGCCTGGGGAGCGGGTCTATCGGCTATCTGAAGGGAACCTGTTACGCCAACACCTTTAATATAAAAGAATATATCGACCGTGTTGAAAGAGGGGATATTCCCCTCATGGCCTCCCGGAATTTCGGCAGAAAAGAACGGATACACTATGATTTTCTCATGAAACTTTTTGGCGGAAGGCTGGACCTTCCCTGGCTCCGCAAGAAATATGAAGGAAATGTTTTCAGGCATCTCTGGTATGTGATTCTTGCCTTCCGGCTGGCGGGGGGCCTGAGATACTGGGACGATCAATTCTTTGTAACCGATCGCGGCCGGTACTATTGGGTGATCATGATGAGGGAGTTTTTCACGGCGGTCAATAATTTCCGGGACTTTTGCAGGACCTGATTTTCTCTTTTAAGGGGACCGAGTATGGATGACAAGCGCTCCTTGTTGTTGAAAAAAATTCCGAAGATCGACGACGTGCTTCTTCTTCTGAAAAAAGACGGTTGCCTTGAACGGGCACCCAGGGAAATGGTGGTTGATGCGTGCCGCGCCGTCGCGGATGAGATCAGAAGAGCCGTCATGGCGGGAGGCTATGAGATGAATGTGCCCTCCGCCGAACAGGTTGCCGCCAGGGTGCGGGACAAGATCGAAACCATGCATCGCCCCAGTCTTCGCCGGGTGGTGAACGCCACCGGGATTATCCTTCACACGAATCTTGGTCGGGCCCCTCTCTGTGAGGAAGCACTGAAGCGTGTTCACGAAGTGAGCAGGGGTTATTCGAATCTCGAATACGATATCGAGATGGGGAAAAGGGGTCTCCGCTACGATCACGTAAAAGAGATTCTCTGTAAATTGACAGGCGCGGAAGATGCACTGGTCGTGAATAACAACGCCGCCGCCGTCCTCCTGGTATTGAATACTCTCGCGGAAGGGAAAGAGGTCATCGTCTCACGCGGAGAACTGATTGAGATCGGCGGTGAGTTCCGGATTCCGGAGGTGATGAAGCGCAGCGGCGCCGTTCTTCGCGAGGTCGGAACGACGAACAGGACGCACCTTTGGGATTATGAAGAGGCGATGGGCGAGAAAACCGGCCTGATTTTGAAGGTGCATACGAGCAATTTCAGGATCGTCGGATTCACGGAAGAAGCAGACCTGTCGTCATTGGTAAAGCTGGGAAGGGACAAGAACATACCCGTGATGAATGACGTGGGGAGCGGGTGCCTTGTAGAGCTCGACCGGTATGGTTTGAAGCGTGAACCCACGGTCATGGATTCGCTTGCGGCGGGTGCGGATGTGGTGACCTTCAGCGGGGACAAACTCCTGGGCGGACCCCAGGCGGGAATGATCCTCGGAAAGGAAATTCTTCTGAAGACGATCAAGAAAAATCCCCTGAATCGCGCCCTGCGGATTGACAAGATGACCCTGGCAGCCCTGGAAGGGACCCTGAAACAATATCTCACGGAATCGGGAGCCCTCTCTGCCATCCGCTCTCTCAGGTCCCTGACGGAGCCCCTGTCGCAGGTTGAAAAAAGGGCGAAGAAGCTCCTTTCCCTTCTCAGGAAAAGCGTGCACGAGGGGATTTCGTTTTCTCTGACGAAAGGCTATTCCATGGCCGGAGGCGGATCCCTGCCCGCACAGGAGGTTCCCACGGTCCTCATCCGTATTCGCTCAGAGCTCATGTCGGCCAATGAAATCGAGAAAAGGCTACGCGGGCTTGACATACCCATCGTGGCCCGGATTGCGGATGATGAAGTCCTCTTTGATCTCCGGACCCTCGAGGAAGGGGATTTTCCGGATATCCTGAGCGGGGTTGCGACGATCGTCGGTCCCTGAACCCTTTTCAAAAGCTGTCTCGAACGGAGCGCCTGTTGAGCGGGAACTTTATGGAGAAGCATAACCAATTCACGGTTTCCGTGAATGAGGGCGGCATGAGGCTCGATGTCTTTCTTGCCCGGCAGGATATCGCCCTTTCCCGTTCGCAGGTGCAGAGGCTCATAGATGAGAAGCGGGTTCGGGTTAATGACGATACCGAAAAGGCAAGTTTCAAGCTGAGGACGGGCGACACGGTCATCCTGACGCAGGAAGCTCCAAAAGACTATCATGTGCTTCCCGAAGATATTCCGCTGAGTATCGTTTATGAGGATCCATCGATCGTCGTTGTGGACAAACCGGCCGGCATGGTTGTCCACCCGGCGGCGGGCCATTTTCAGGGAACGCTCGTCAATGCCCTTCTCCACCACTGCAGGGATTTATCAGGCATTGGAGGATTCCTGAGACCGGGGATCGTCCATCGCCTCGACAAGGACACATCGGGTCTGATCGTTGTTGCCAAGTCGGATTCGGCGCATCAGGAACTGGCGAAACAATTCAAGGAGCACCTTGTCAGGAAAATATACAAGGCTCTTGTGTTCGGGGATATGGAAGGCGACGAAGGGATCATTGATTCACCGGTGGGGCGGCATCCTGTGGATCGGAAAATAATGTCCACGAAGAGCAGGCGGGGCAAAGAGGCCTTGACCCGATGGAACGTCGCGGAGCGTTACGGGACTCTGACCCTTCTCGATGTGGAAATTGAGACGGGAAGAACGCACCAGATCCGTGTGCACCTCCACTCCGCGGGGCATCCGGTGCTGGGGGATAACGTCTACGGCAATTCCGCAAAGCGGCTTCAGAACATTCATGAACCGCTCCTTCGATCAAAGCTCAGGGAGATGAAGAGGCAGGCCCTTCATGCGTGGAGGCTTGAATTTCACCATCCCGCGACCCGTCAACATCTTCAATTTGTCTCTCACCTCCCCCGGGACATGGAAAGGGTCTGCGTTTTTTTGAGGGACGGTGTCCGCTGTTCCTGACAACATACGGCGTTTGCGGAAAAGATCATGTTAAAGTTTGCGCAGAAGGGAATGGTTCGCTATCTGGAATCGGAGGCGCTCACTGCCTGCGGCTTCCTGACCCACGCGTTTTTGACCCGATGGAACGGCGTGAGTGAGGGAATGTTTTCGAGTTTGAATTTCAGTGTTCGCGAGGGAGATGAAGAAGACAGGGTTGCCCGTAACTGGGAGATTCTCGCCGGGGCCTTCCAGATATCCCCTTCTCAGTTTTTCATGATAAGTCAGATTCATGGCGACAAGGTCTTCGTGGCGGACGGCCTGATGGACAAGGGTCCTTCGCCTCTCCCGGTCCAGTGTGACGCTGTCATCACAGCCTCAAGGCGTGTTGCCATCGGGATCAAGACAGCCGATTGCGTTCCCATCCTTCTGGCCGACCGGGTCAGGCGGGTCATCGGCGCTGTGCACGCGGGCTGGCGGGGCACGTCTCTGAATATTGTCGCGAAGTCTATTCAGGTCATGACAGAGCGATTCTCTTCACGGCCGTGGGATATTCTGGCGGCGATCGGTCCGGCCGTGGGACCCTGCTGCTATCAGGTGGATGAAAAGGTCTTTTCGTCTTCAAAGGGTGACCGGGATTGGGAGTCCGCCTTCCGGCGCTGCGCAGAGGACGGCCGGTGGATGCTTGATCTGCCTCAGGCCAATAGAATGCAGATGTTGAAAATGGGCCTTCCGCCGGAAAACATTTCTTTCATGGAAATATGTACGTCCTGCCGGACGGACCTCTTCTTTTCCCACCGGGCGGAAAAGGGAGTCACGGGGAGGCAGTTAAATTTTATTGTTCTTGAGTGAGTTTTTTTGCCCGGAGCTAAAAACTTCTTGACATATTAAAGGGTTTATTATATCGTTCTCGCGAAATTAAGAAGGCTGAGTTAAATCCTTCCGTAAGAATTTCAAGAGTTTCAATTAGCTGCCTACAAATTTAATCTACAGCTTTTCTTTAATAATTCATTGATGAGACAGTCGAATACATGTTGGTTTTAGTCGGGCGTGTGTGTTTACACCACGGGTGTTATTATAAGCCTGCGTATTATTTTAAAAAGGAGATTCAAAGGTTACGAGTATGAACGTCGTGGAGATGAAAAAAAAGCCCATCAGTGAACTGACCATCATGGCACGGGAACTGAGTGTGGCGGGCGCAAGCGGGATGAGAAAACAGGACCTGATTTTTGCCATCCTTCAGGCCCAGTCTGAAAAAAACGGATTTATCTCAGGGGAGGGTGTCCTCGAGACCCTGCCTGACGGATTCGGTTTTCTTCGGGCGGTGGATTACAACTATCTTCCGGGTCCCGATGACATCTACGTATCTCCTTCACAGATCAGGAGATTCAGTCTCAGGACGGGTGACACCGTTTCGGGGGAAGTCCGGCCTCCCAAAGAGGGCGAGAAATATTTTGCTCTCCTGAAGGTAGACAACGTCAATTTTGAAAATCCCGAAATCGCCAAAGATAAAATCCTCTTTGATAATCTCACGCCGCTCTATCCCGAAGAGAAGTTGAAACTGGAGTCCGACCCTGAGAACTTCTCCACGAGGGTCATGGACCTTTTCACGCCCATCGGCAAGGGGCAGAGAGGGCTTATTGTGTCTCCTCCCAGGGCGGGGAAAACGGTTCTGCTCAAGGATATCGCCCACAGCATCACCTCCAACCACAAAGAAGTCATTCTCATGGTTCTTCTGATCGATGAGCGTCCCGAGGAGGTGACGGACATGGAGAGGAACGTGGAGGGAGAAGTGATTTCCTCGACCTTTGACGAGCCCGCCACACGACACGTCCAGGTCGCCGAGATGGTCATTGAAAAGGCGAAGCGGCTGGTGGAGCACAAGCGGGACGTGGTGATCCTCCTGGACAGCATTACCCGTCTTGCCAGGGCGTATAACGCCGTCGTTCCGCCCAGCGGCAAGGTTCTCTCAGGCGGTGTCGATTCCAACGCCCTTCACAAGCCGAAGAGATTCTTCGGGGCGGCCCGCAACATCGAGACCGGCGGAAGCCTGACCATCATCGCCACGGCCCTCATCGATACGGGGAGCCGCATGGACGAAGTGATCTTTGAAGAGTTCAAGGGAACCGGCAACATGGAACTCCACCTGGACAGGAAAATAGCCGACCGAAGGGTTTTCCCGGCCTTTGACCTGGTTCGTTCGGGGACAAGGAAGGAGGAACTGCTCATTCCCAAGGAAAATCTCAACCGGATATGGATTCTGAGGAGGCTTCTCCAGGAAATGAACCCCACGGATGCCATGGAGTTTATCATTGACAGGATCCGCAAGACGGAAGCGAACAAGGAATTTCTGGATTCCATGAACCAGTGATCCTTTCTCTGCCTGTCCTGCCATTGAAATATTTACTTGATTTTATTTGCGGGATGAATAAAATACCGCACTTCGCGAAATTTTCAGGATGAAACTTTCGCCTCACAGTCCAGTGAAGGAGGATAAGAACGAGCCATGAAGGAAGGCATTCACCCTGCCTATGCGGAAACAACCATTACCTGTGTCTGCGGGAACGTGATCAAGACGAGTTCTTCAAAAAAAGACATCAAGGTGGAAATTTGCTCAAACTGTCATCCCTTTATGACAGGAAAACAGAAAATCATGGACACGGCCGGCCGTGTTGAAAGATTTCAGAAGAAGTACAGCGGCAAAGAGAAAAAGACAACCAAGAAATAACCTCATCTGCTGAACGGAAAACTGCAGCGGATATCGATTCAGGCGGTACACCGCAGACGTGTACGGTCATTTTAATGATTTTGGACATCGACTTCGACACCCACCACCATCCGTCCTTCGGCTGGACGGGCTCCTCTTGACGGGCGAGGCCAGGGAATTCATCTCCGCAAACGTCTCATAAACAAACAGGTGAGAACATTTCAGGGCAATAAGGCATTAGAGAGAACGCATGTTCGATAAGCTGAAAGACACGGAAAAAAGATACCTGGAACTGGAAAGCCTGCTGAGCGATCCCGCTGTGGTCAGCAACCGGCTCGAATATCAGAAGTATGCCAAGGAGCATGCGGACCTTCAGAATATTGTCGAAACATACAGACGTTACGAGAATATCAAATCCCAACTCGAAGAGAATCAGAAACTCCTCCGGGAAAACGATGAAGAACTCAGGGAACTGATTAAAGAAGAGATCCCGGAATTGAAGAAACAACTCGAAGATACGGAAAAAAAACTCAAGGTTCTTCTCCTTCCGAAGGACCCCAACGATGGGAGGAATATCTTTCTGGAAATAAGAGCGGGAACCGGGGGTGACGAAGCGGGCCTCTTCGCGGCGGACCTTTTCCGGATGTATATCCGGTATGCAGAAACCGCTGGATGGAAGGTGGATGTCGTAAGCAGCAATCCGTCAAGCGGAGTAGGGGGTTTCAAGGAAGTCATTGCCCTGATCGAGGGAAAGGGTGCTTTCGGCCGACTGAAGCATGAGAGCGGTGTTCACCGGGTGCAGCGGGTTCCCGCGACGGAGGCCCAGGGCCGCATCCATACGTCCGCGGTAACGGTGGCGGTTCTCCCGGAAGCCGAAGATGTGGAGATCCAAATTGACCCCGGGGATCTCAAGGTCGATGTCTATCGTTCGGGAGGACATGGCGGCCAGAGCGTTAACACCACCGACTCCGCCGTGAGGATCACGCATATTCCGACCGGCCTTGTCGTGATATGCCAGGATGAGAGATCCCAGCTTAAAAACAAGGCAAAGGCGTTGAAAGTTTTGAAAGCGAGGCTTCTGGATCGAATGGTGGCGGAACAGAACGCCAAAATATCAGAAACGAGGAAAAACCAGGTGGGCAGCGGGGATCGAAGTGAACGAATCAGGACCTACAACTTCCCCCAGGGTCGGGTCACCGACCACAGGATCGGGCTGACGCTTTACAATTTGGAAA
>CAYXFF010000072.1:0-4313 GCA_964464185.1 uncultured Syntrophaceae bacterium
AAGGCCAGAGCCAGCGCGTCGCGGCAGTCCTTGAGCGGCAGCGTCCCGTCGTTGAAGAGCCGCGATTCCATGTAGAAGGGATGGGCCTCGCGGTTGTATTTGTCGATCATCATCTGCCGGAAGGCTTTCGCCGCCTCTTCATCCATCGGCTCGCCCCTTTTCTTGCGGTTGACCCGCTCCAGGCTCGTGAGAATGAACCCCGCCGTGTCCCCCGACATGACCGAGGTGCGCGCCCGCATGGTGGCAAAGATGAACAGGGGATCGAAGGTCCGCCCGCACATGCCGAAGTTGGCGGCCCCGTGATCCGGCCCGATGACCCACTGAATCCTCGGAACCTCCGCGCAAGCGCAGGCCCTCACCATGCCCGAGCCGTACTTGCCGATACCGGCATATTCCTCGGCAGTGCCGACCATGTAGCCCGGCGAGTTCTGGATGTAGAGGATGGGGATCTTCATGGTGCAGCAGCGGATGACCCATTCGATGGCCTTGCGGGCCGAATCCACGAAAATGACGCCGTTGTTGTTGCTGGCGATGACACCCACGGGAATCCCCTTCAAAAAGATCTTGCCGCAGACGATGTTGTCGCCCCGGCCGGGGTTGTAATTGCGTTTGTATTCGCTGAAATAGCTGTCGTCGGCGATGCAGGCGAGCACCTCCCGGACGTTGATCCCCTTGGAGGTTTCCTTCGGCAGAACCTGATAGAGATGGTCAGCGGGGACTTTCGGATCGACAGGCTTTCGCCGGTCGATGTAAAGGGTCTGCTTCGGGTCGAAGGCCAGAAGCTCTCTCAGCTTCTCGATTCCCTCATCCTGGGATTTGACAAAGTGATCCGCTCCGCCGGAAATTTGAGTGTGGACTTTCGCACCCCCCAGGTCCTCCATGGAAACGGTCTCACCGATGGCCGACTTCACCATGGGGGGACCGCCGAGAAAGGAGTAAGACATCCCCTCGATCATGATGCTCTCGCAGGCCAGATAGACGATGTAGGCGCCCCCGGCCGTGTTGCCGCCCGTGCTCAGGGTATATTGCTTCAGGCCCTTGGCCGACATCCGGGTCATGTTGTAGAAGAAGTGGCCGAACTGGTTCCGGCCCGGAAAGATCCTGTCCTGCAATGGAAGGTAGGCGCCCGCCGAATCGGCGATGTAGACGAAATTCAATCCGCACTTCTCGGCGACTTCCTGAGCCCTCAGATGTTTCTTGCAGCTGATGGGGTAATAGGCCCCGGCCGTCACCCGGCTGTCGTTGGCGAGCATCATCACCCAGTTGCCGTGGATCTTCCCGATCCCCGTCACCAGACCGGCGGAGGGAACATCCTCCACCCCTTCATAGCCGATCCCGAAACCGGCCCCACGGCTCAGCTCGAAAAATTCCGTCCCCGGATCAATGAGCTGCCGGATCAGCTGCCGAGGGGGCTTCTTGCCCTGCTTCGCCAACCGGTCATTCTGCGCCTGGCCTCCGGGATTGTAAGCCCTCTCCCAGAGCTCATAGATCTTATCCTCCTCCAACAGCCAATGCTGCCGGTTCTCCGCCAACTCCAGCTCCTTCTTCTGTGCACGGGACATCTTCTTGTCCGTCTTTTCAGCCATCCCCTGTCTCCTTTCGATCCTGTTTCTCCCTGCCTCTCCGGGAAATCCATATAACACAATACTAAGCACCGCAAGAAATAAAACATAATCAGGCTGTTGAAAAACGCTCATCCCCGCTTTCGCGGGGACGGTGTCTGCATGCTGCGCTGCGCCCCTCGTCATTCAACGTACTTCCATGTACGCCTCACTCCTCGGTGCTTGCGCGCCTTGCATCTAAACATCCCGTATCAAGTACGGGACAAGCTTTTGAACAGCCTGTAACACAGGGTGTTTTTAAACAATTTGTTGAAGTTCGGAATCTGTCATTCAGATTTCTAAAACGGGGCTTGTGTGACCGGGCATTGTATAGTAAGCAAATTTTACTATTGAATAGTGACAAAAGGAAAAGGACTTCACGCACTGGTCGCCTCTCATCAACAAGAAAGTACGTGGAAAAATATTTCAAAGCTCACAAAGATGTCTCCGTGGAAGACAGGATGAAATTGCTTTATTTGATTCAGGATTTAACGGCATCGAGATTCAGCGGCTATCTGATAGCCGGCGCCATATGCGCCGGGGGCACGCCGGAAACGAACCGGGTGGAAGCGGCAAGGAACTATAATCTGAAAGAAAAAATAAACAATATCAAGGAGATTTGTCAGATCGGCCGGACATCCTGACCTGATGAGAGAGCCGCGGTCTTTTTACCGGCGCTGATTTCAGCCTGGATTGCGGCTGGCGATTCGGATGGGATTTTCTCGGCGGAGAGGCCCATTTCTTCCATGACGGAGTTTACGACAACGGTCAGGAAGGCGACCGCCTCGGCCTGCGAGCAATTTTTCGTGGCCTCAAGTCCCAGGGCGAGTTTATGCTGACGGGTCAGAGCGTAATAAGTCAATGACATGCGCTGTTCTTTATGCCGGGAGGTCCTGTGACCGGTGTTTGTATTGTTGACCAGGAAATGGTACTGCCGGTCCTGAATCTTTGTGTTTGTTTTTTCCGCCACGGCACGGGCAAAACGCTCCAGCTCCAGTTTTTCCCCGTTGGGCAGATCGAAGATCGGGGCGTCGATGACGTTGCACTGTCCCCATTTCAAGGGATTGCGCTTTTTGGAGATCCACAGAGGCGAGTAAAAGCCGTCTCCCTGATGAAGATTGAGGACGCAATCGGCCTTCCGGATAAGCGACTTGGCCAGATTGACCACCCTGGAGTCCCGCAGGGTCTGGTTGTCATCGGGCAGATGAAAGAGGCGGTTCATATCGCCGTCGAGACCCTGCCTTTTACCCCGTTCGATCGCCGTCCGGTTCAGACGGGGTACAATAATCAGGGTCCCCCGCCTCATCTGAAGCGCATTATAGCGATCCGCCGTCAGATACCCTCCCTTCTCGTCTCCATGAATGCCTGCGATGATCAGAAGCGTCGGGCCCTTCTCCCGGCCTGTGAGTGTATAAACAGTGACGTCCTGGCCGGTCCCCGCGAAATAGGTCTGAACTTGGCAATCCGCCCCGGGACTTACCGCCGGCACAGCCTTTTTTCTGTCAAAAATCTCGTGAACAGCAAAAAAGAGATAGAGGCAAGCGAAGATAAAAAGGGTTAAAATGAGGATTCGCCGATAATATGCCATCCCCTCTGCCCTTTTTTCATATAAAGAATCTTGTTCGAGTCGGTCTTGAAATTGCTCGACTGGTATCGCTGATGAAATCGCGCGACAGCCACTCTGCCCTCACCTTCCGGCGGGAGAAGAATCATCAGATTATCCGTGGCCACTCGGATAAATGATTTCCCCCTGTTGACTTTTTCCTTGTGCCTCCTGAAGGCCTGATAGCTCATCCCGTCCGCACTTACGAACTCCGGGGCATAATAGCTCATGTACTTCTCCACGCTCCGGCTCTCCCAGGCCTTTCTCCAGGAATCGACAAAGGCCGTCAGCTCCTTTGACAGCGCCTCCTGGTTTTCCGTTTTTGTGAAGGTCAGCTTGTTGACAATGGCAATCGCAGTGCCGTTCGGCTTGAGATATTCACTCATCTCTTTCAGGGCGTCGTTGCTGACGACGATGCATCCCCGGGTATTCACGACTTCGTCGCCGAGGCTTTTCCCCGCGCTGTGGCCATGAAGCCAGATTCCCGTCCCATCCTTACCCCCGGTGCGGTCGAGGAAATTGGGATAATTCAGAACGAAGGCGCCATAGCCGTAATTTTCCGCCAGGTCCTTCCCGGGAATGAATCTCAGGAAGAAATAAACGCCGACCGGCGTCGCCAGGTCCCCACCCTTTCTTTTGTCCCCGTGATTGGCTCCGATCAGACAGGGATAGGCTTTTACGAGCGTCAGCTTTCCTTCGGTCTTGCGGAAGACATAGAGGGTTGTCGTATCTTTCTCGCAAAGCAGAAGATTTTCCGCCTCGCCGGCAAAGAGGATAGGATAGGGGATTTCCCTGTTGAGGTCCGGCAGGCTCGCCGAAACCTGTGCCGGAAGCGCTTTCTTCTGAACAGACGATGTCTGCGGGGCCTCTTCCCTGATAACCGCCTTCTCCGCGGACGGAGTCAGCAAAGCGACCATCTGCTTCTGCGCCGCGTGAAGATCACCGAAAGCCTTCTGGAGATCTTTGTCTCCCATGGACTTGTTGACCTGCTCCAGCTTCTTGTTCGCCTCCGTCATGACATTCAAAAGCTTCCTGTTCCTGATTCCTTCCCGGACGAGGGCGTAGAAAAGGCCCGAAATAATGAGAACCAGACAGACCAGAACGGCGAT
>CAYXFF010000072.1:4413-8065 GCA_964464185.1 uncultured Syntrophaceae bacterium
GGCACGTTCCAGTAGGGATTCAGTTCCAGGTAGGTCATCCGGCCCGCAAAGATGAACGTGCGCTGATCTTCCTCATCCTTTCCCACGATGATCTTCATGTTTATGACCGGCTCGCCCTTTTCCATCACCTCCAGGCTGAACCCCGCCACGTTCACCAGGATGTAGCTCTCCCCGAGGTTCCGGGGCAGCCAGCGCAGGCGCTCCATGTTCAATCTCATCTGGTGGATTCTCTTTTCCACCGGGATATTGAGTTCCCCCAGCGTCCGGATGCTCAGGACACCGTCGACGAGCAGCCCGTGCCGGTGCTGAAACAGGCGAAGAGCCTTGTCAAGCTTCTCATCAAAAAGGTCCGCGTCGCTCACGGATGTCCCGGTCAGATCTTCCGAGAGGGCGAGACGTTTACGCAGGACAGGAACGCGGCCGTCATGATCGCCCATCTTGAGTTTCGGTCCATCGGGAACGAAAGGCCACCCTCCCCTGCTCTGAATATCGGAATAAAGCGCGAGGCCATGCCGGAGCTTCTGATAGCCCGCATCGGGGGGCCGTAGACCCTCTATGGCCTTTCCCATATCTCTCATGCCCAGGGCGGCGAGAATCAGGCTGTCGTCTTTTTCCTGCTGCGGCAGGTTGAACCAGTCCTCATATATGGCATGGGGATCCACGCGCCCGTTCATAAGATGTTTCCCGTAAAGAATGAAGGCGTCCGTGAGCAGGAGTTCGAGCTCCATGCGCTGATCGACGCTGAAAGGCTCGCCGCCCTTTTTCCCGCTGGAAAGAAGAGACTCTATCTTTGACAGATGATAGTCCTGCGGTCTCAAACCATCCTGGTCAGCGGCCCGGATGGCCTTCATGAAAGACTCAACCCTGGGCGTCAGGCCCTTGGGCGATGACCAGAGAGGCTGAAAATCACGTTCTGAATAGAACGCTTTAAGAATCACCGGTTCTCGAAGACGTCCGAAGGCGGTTCCCTTCGCGGAAACCGCGCCGGCATCCTGCAGCCGGCCGCGGAGCTGATCGCTCAGCGGATCGGACATCTCTTCCCGGGTCACATGCCATAAAAAGACCAGGAGCAAAAGACCAATGGCGGCCGCCGTGATGATACCGATTCTGCGCATGGGCGCCTTACCCTTCGCTCCTTTTTCCTTTATTTCTAGCTCTGACGCCGATCACGGAAAGAGAGTCCTCGCATTCCTTCCTGAGAAAATCGTCATTATTCTCTTTTCTCCCGGATCGGCGTCATCCTAACGCATCTCACCGGTCAAGTAAATAGTGAATTGGGCGGGCACAACGCAAAATTCCTTGAACATTTTCGATTTCGGGGGTAATAAAAATTAAAGATTAAAGACAAAAGACGATTTCTCACAGAGATCACAAAGACCACAGAAGAGAAATCTTTTCTCCGTGCTCTCTGCGGTCTCGAGCGACCGCAGGGAGCGGGCGAGAGAGAAAAAAACAAAATCTGCCTCTCACAGAGGCCTCAGAGACCACAGAGAGAAAAGGAGGGTGAAAAGGATGAGAACAACACATTCCCGGAAAGATCAACCGTCAGGGATGATGTTTCGGCTCACCCTGTGTCTTTTAATGGTCTTCTGCGTTGGAACGGTGTCGGCAGAGGATGTGCAGCCTCCGGTCGGGAGCGGAGCATCGCCCCCGGCCACTGAAAAGGCTCAGGACATGAAAAAAGAGGAAAAACCGGTCCATCCCCAGATAGCGGAGAGAATCGTCACGGAACTGAGGATGGTGCCGTTCCAGAAAGTGCGTCAGCCCGATGACACCCTGCCCCGGGGAGTCGTCAAAGTCGTGCAGCAGGGCCGCCATGGCCGGGAACGGGTCACCTGCAGGATAAGAGAAGCGAACGGCGTTGAGGTGGAGAAAACCGTGCTGGGAACGGAGGTGCTTTCTTCGCCGAGGCCTCACATCGAACGGGTCGGAACGGCCCCTCAGATTGTCCAGCGAACGGTGACGGAGGTTGTACCCATTCCCTTCCAGAAGGAGCAGAAACCCGATGAATCCCTGCCCGTCGGGACCCTCAAGGTGATACAGGCCGGCCGGGAAGGACAGGAGAAAATCACGTACCGCATCACCATCACGGACGGAAAGGAAACCGATAGAGTGGTCGTGGCAAGCGAGGTGGTATCTCCTCCTCTGAATCAGATAGAGGCTGCCGGCACGGGAAAGCCGGCTCAGGATCCGCCTTCTCCCCCACCTTCCCCATCTTCCATTGAAGTAAAATGATCAAATCCTTCTCCGCCTTCAAAGGCAAGGAGGGCGCCCTCTGAATCGCGGATGACCGGGGTATCGGAAGCGACGAACTCGCCAATGGTCGTCAGGGGGGTCTCCTCGAAAGGCCACGCCGCCGCCAGCTTCACCATCTTCTTTTTCGCCACCGCGAAGAGGAGTTCGTAATCCTCGCCGTTCGTCAGGGCCTCCCGGAGGGAGGTCCCGGGGCCGCGAAGGGGGATATGGTCCGTGTTCAGTCTGAGACCTGTTCCGGAAGAACGGCAAAGGCGCCTGGCGTCCAGAAGCAGCCCGTCACTCACATCGATCATCGCCCGGGCATAACCGTTCGAGGCCAGCCATTCGCCTTCCCGGCAGCGCGGTTTGAAGGCGAGATGATGGCCCGTCGCGACGGCGCGTCCGAAACATCCCGTGGAGCAAAGGATATCCCCCGGGCGCGCGCCCGAGCGGCGGACAACCTTTTTCTCAGGCGCTTCGCCGAGGATGACGAGGCTCGCCGCATCATCCGCCGGCGTGACCGCCAGGTCTCCCCCGATCATGAGAACCTCGAATTCCCGCGCGAGCTCGATAATCCCCTCGAAAAATCGCCGAACCCAATTTTCATCATGCAGGGGACTGAAGGCAGAGGCCACCAGACAGTAAAGCGGGCGGCCTCCCATGGCGGCGATGTCGCTCAGGTTCCGGGCCAGAAGCTTCCTTCCGACCTCTTCCGGTTTCGCGGCACCGGGTCCTTCCAGCAGGTAATGCCTGCCCCCGATAATCTGATCGATCGCCACGAGAAGCAGCCGGCCGCGGCTGATTCTCAGCCCGGCGCAGTCATCCCCGGGCGGAATGACCACCTCTGCCGGCGGTATCGGCAGCCTTTTGAAAAGGGCCTCTAAAAACTCATCTTCGGTCATAACCAAGTTTCAAGTTTTCTGTTTCTAGTTTCTGGTTCCAAAGAATTCACGTGTGATCCGGGAATAGGATTTTGAGGTGTGAATAGATTTTTTCCGGGTAACCGTTTCTTATCGAAGATCCGCGGCCGCAAATGCAATGTCTGAGTCCGCTTGCGGACGAGTTTTGCATTTGCAGCGGTTCAAGATTTAGAACGGTCGGGAAAAATCTCCTGAGCACCGAAGAATCCTGTTTTCGGATCCTACCGCAATTCAATATTCTTTGTTTTTTTAATATCACCATGGCGAAAGAGGTGAAAGAAAAATTTTTCTTGAAATTCTTCTCATTATCATGAATAAGTCGCCGGGTATTTCCGACCCAAGGAGAAGGAAAATGATTTTACCCCTTGAGGGCTTTCTCGTCCTCGACCTTTCACAGCGGCTTCCCGGCTCCCTCTGCACGCAGATCCTGGCGGATCTGGGGGCGGAGGTCATTAAAATAGAGAGCCCCGGCGGAGGGGACGGCTTCCGCTGGACAC
>CAYXFF010000073.1:0-7937 GCA_964464185.1 uncultured Syntrophaceae bacterium
GGGCAGAACGTCTTTGATCCGGAAACCTCCTTCATCGGAGTTTCATGGCAGGCCGATGAGGTTGCGGGCCGTCTGATGAGGGAAGACAGGGTGCGCGAATCTATCCTCGTGGCTGTTTATAACTCGGAAGATCGAGAGGAGGAGTACGGTGATACCGCAAGGGGCCGGGCATACATGCGGTTCATGGTTCATGGCCTCAAACCTTTTATCGACCGGACCTACCGGACAATCCCGGAACGGAATACCACTTCCGTCATGGGTTCCTCCATGGGCGGCCTGATATCTTTCCTGCTTGCCTGGAAACACCCTGATATTTTTGCTCAGGCGGCATGCCTCTCACCCGCCTTTATCCACGGCGGGAACAACATCATCCCCGTGGTCCGGGATTTCAAGGGTCCGCGCAAGACCCTCCGTCTCTATATCGACAACGGCAGTAAAGGCCTTGACCGGGAGCTGCAGATGGGTTGCGACGAGATGATCGCAGCGCTCCTGGAAAAAGGGTTTACGCCTGGACAGGATTTGGAGTGGTTTCACGACGAGGGAGGCGAACATTCGGAAACCTCCTGGTCGCGGCGCCTGTGGCGCCCGCTCGTTTTTCTTCTGGGCCGACACTGACTTCAAATTGCGGCTTGAAACGGGCAGCTGTAATAATGTATATAGAATGACAGAATTTGCGATCACGCGGCCCTGGTGATCAAATGTCAAAAGGCAAGGGGTGGGAATGATGAGAGGATCAGAACGCGAGAGGCAGCAACTCATTGATAGACTGAAGACGACAAAAAACCCGGTAGAGAGAGAAAAGATTCTCTGGGCGCTTGAAGGCATGAGGAAAGATACCTTCAGGACGGCTCAGCCTCCCGGAGGACCGGGAAAAGAGCCCTCCGCTGCGCCGGCGGAAAAGATTAAGATACCCATCCAGATGCCGAAGGGCCTCAGTCAGATGATGCGCTTCGGTGCGCCTTTCTTCTTTATCGTCTTCGGTTTCGCCTTCATTTTTCAGGGCGTGATGCGGGGCATTGAGCGAAACGATTTCGCTTCGGAATCCGGTCAGTTTATAACAGGAATCATCTTCATCTTCTTCGGTGTTTCGGCCTTCCAGAGGGCGAGAAAGATGGCGAAGACGCCCCAGGGGACCCAGGAGGCGGAATAAAACACCTTCATTCTCCTTCATGGCGGCGGGCTTGCACCACTTCCTTCACGAGTCTTGGAGAGACCCTGTTCTCGCGCTTGCTCACCATGACAGGCAGACCGCAAATCTCGGCGGTATTTTCTTTCCCGTTATTCTCTTCTGGCATCTCATATTCGACGACGTAGGCTTCAACCAGCTTATCGGCGATGATATTCTGAATCCTGCCGCCGCTGATAAAAACAACCACGTTCGGCGGCTCTTTCCCTGCCATCTCCTTCCTCACCTGCTTTGCAACCGCGGCGGTGACCATGGAGAGCTTTTCCACTGAATCGCTCATGTGCCGCACATCCAGCGTGCAGGGCTTCCCATCACTTAAGAGCGGATCATGCTTGGGCATCTCTGCTTCCTCCTTCTCCTGCGGACGGGGTTGAACTTTCAGTCCGCAAATGTTTATAGATACCCATTGCATCACGAGGGGAAAAACTCAATGCTGGTTGATATATTGTATATTACTGGGAGATATCAGGTATTCATGATGTCTGCAAACGTTGTGCGTTGGGGGGGTGGATTCGGATTTTATTCACGGCAGCGGCTCCAGGGCATCGATGAGACGCTCGAATTTCGCCGACCCCGTGCCCGTGATTTTATCCCCTTCCAGGGTGACGTCTCCGCTGATGCTGAGGAGTTCGCAGTGGCTCAGGATCTCGTTGATCGCCATTAATATACCGAATCCCCTGAGGAGTCTCGGCTCGAAATATTCCAGGGCGATCTCCTCCGCCGTTTTCGGTCCGCCTTTCAGGAGGGCGAGGATATCGGCACATCTCTGGATGTGGTGCTCGATGAGCTCTGCCACCCTGTCCCGCAAAGACAGCCCGTTCCAGCGTCTCATGTAGAAGAGCCTGTGCGCCGGGAGTACGAGAATATCCGGATATTGCTTCGCGATCTCGAGAAGCTTCTTCAGGGTGCGGATGTAAATCCGGAGCCCGTAAATCTGATCCGCCCTTTCGTACACAGGCTTGAGGATTTCCCCGGTCATCCTGTAATGGCTCTCCAGCGTGGGATGCGGCGTGATTTCCGGAAGGATGATGTCCCCCACCAGGATCGCCTCCTCTCCCACCATGACGGCGATGGCGTCGGGGCAATGCCCCGGCAGATGATGCACAGTGATGCCGTCGAAGAGCGGGTTCCCAAATCGAGGGATCTCTTCAATTTGAAGACGGTCTCTTTCCCTGTGATAGGCGAGGCAATACTTTTCGGAGAAGGATGAAGGCATGGGACAGTTCCAGCAGGAGGCGGAAAAACCGGCCCTTGCCCCGGAAGGGGTGTTTTCCGGGTACCGGCGGATCAGCCGTTCGTAAATTGGGTGGGCCATGACCTTCAGTCCCGTCGCGTCGACAAGTTCGCTGAGGCCGCCGTCGTGGTCTTCATGACCGTGGCTGATCATTACAGTGCCGATATCCTTCGAGCGGATTCCGGTTTCCTCCATCATCTTCAGAAGATTCAGGCCTCCCCATTTCTGCCAGCCGCAGTCCAGGAGGAAGGAGGGTTCGGAAGGAACATAGTAGCACCAGGTCGGCCCGAGGGCCCAGTCTCCCGTCACCACCGTCTCCGTGCCGAAGCCGAAGATCTCCCGTCCCGACGGAAGCCGCAGCTTGAGGATCGTGTGATTGCCAAGTTCATCGCCGCTTCTCAGAACGTCCGCGCATTGTGCTAACCTGTCCGTCATTATGGCTTTACCTGCTCTTTCTTTTCATAAAGGGAATCATGATTGGTCCATGCTCAATTTTTTTTCGCCCCATCTCATGGGAAGGATCACCGCGAGGGCGCAGATGACAGGCACCAGTGAAAAGGCCAGGCAGATCCACGCCCATTGGAATGGAGCGATGCTTTTGCCGCGGACGCCCGCCATGAATATCGTGTAGGCCGGTCCCGCTTCAAGAACGATGACAGCGCCGATGAGCCCCGCGCAGAGGGTCATGTAAATCAGTCCCCCCAGGCTCGTCGCCGACTGGGCGGGGTTCTCCGACTGGAAATCAGGATAAGCGGCGCCCAGTCCGATTCCCATGGCCACAATGGCCGGCACCATGAAAAAGACGGTGATGACGGAGAGGGCCATCATGAAGGGCGTCACGTGGAGAAGGAGGTTCGAGGCCACGGTCAGAGTCTCCGTCAGGATGAGGAGGGGAATCAAAAAGATATAGAATTTAATCCAGAGGAAGACCCCGATGGGAACGGGCGAAGACCGGATGATCCAGAAGGCCGGGCCCTCATTGCTCACGGCAGGAAAGACGAAGCGGGCTGAAAGGGCGGCGAGAACAAAGGTGCTCAATCCCATGTTCAGAAAAGAAAGAATATTCTGAAGGTATTCCATCTTGATCATGGACCGGTCGACCGGGAGGACGTAAAAGTTGTAAAGGTAAATGGCCACCAGAGCCATGATGAGGAAGAGCTGCGGCCACTGGGTCTGGTCCCGCAGGAATGTCCGGATCTCCTTCACCGCGATGGCTCGCACGGGACCGGGAAGGAAATGGAGGATCCCTGGCCGCTTGCTTTTCATGAGGCGGCGGAAGGAAAACAGCCGGCCCGGGATGCTCTGCGCTCTGGAAAGGCCCTTGAGATAGACGGTTCCCGAGAACCCCATGGCGGTAAAGATCAGGGTCAGGGAGAAGCTCCAGCTCAGGGCCGCGTGGAAGAAGGCGCCGGTCGCGGACCCCGAGAGGGCGGCCCTCAGGCTGTCCATCATCCATGTCGTCGGAAGGAAGGGAGAACCCGGCGTCTCGAGGGACTTCACGTACATCATGACCGAGGAGAAGGCGGCGGGGTTCACGAGCCTCTCAGGCCTCATGATTCGAAAGGCGATGACAAGGATGATAAAAAGGACGCCGGCCAGGATGGCAAGGACGCCGCGGATCCGCCCCGCGGGGAGCAGGCCCGCCACGGCAAGGACGACAAGGGTGCTCAACGAGGAGGCGATGAGACAGAAGGGGACGAGATTGAAGATCACGATTCCGTAAAAAACCGGACCCGCCTTGAAGACGATCCCATAGGAGAGAAAGACGGGAAGACTGTAAATGAGAACCATCCAGGAGCTGTCCAGGGTGCTCTCGAACCACCGGGCGAGAAAGATCTTCTCAGTCCTCACCGGCATGGAGTGGACCAGGGCAAGATCCCTGCTCAGGTAGAGTTTGGACAGGGCCGTCAGGATGCTCGAGAAGAGGAGCAATGAAAAGAAAGTGATCAGTGTCATGGACAGGAGCTTGTAGGCGAGGATGTCGCCGAAGGCCTCCGTTCCCTGGAAATAAGTGAGGACCCGGTAAAAAATGGCGAAGATTCCCGCCCAGAAGGCTAGACCGATGGTGCCGAAAAAGAGGAACTTGAGCTTCTTCTCTCTTATGCCGGACGCGGAGAAGCCGTTTCTGAAGGACCAGAAGCGCGGTTTCAGCAGGACGAGGATGTCTCTCATGACGCGAATGATTCCTCCTCCGTGAGTCTGAGGAAGACGTCTTCAAGATTTGCGTCCTCGCTGCTGGCCATGCGCTTCAGGTCGGCCATGTTTCCCGTGGCGATGAGGGACCCGAGGTGAATGATCCCGATGCGGTCGCAGACGTCCTCTGCCACCTCCAGGGTGTGCGTGGACATGAAGATGGTGGTGCCTCCCTCCGCGAGACGGCGGAAGAGCCCCTTGAGCATGCGGATGCCCGCCGGGTCCAGGCCCACCATGGGCTCGTCCACGATGATGATGCGGGGGTCGTGGAGGAGGGCCGCCGAGATGACAAGGCGCTGTTTCATCCCGTGGGAATAGGCCTCGATGAGCTCTTCCGACCAGTCCTGAAGCGAGAACATTTTCAGTATTTTGTCGGCTTTCTCCCGGAAGAGACCGTCTCCAATGCCGAAGAGATCGGCCGTGAACCTCATGAACTCCATCCCCGTGAGCTTTTCATAGAGAAACGGCCTGTCCGGAATGAAGCCGATCCTCCGCTTGGCTTTCTCCGGTTCCAGGGCCATGTCGATTCCGTCAATGATCACGGTTCCCGCAGTGGGCCGCAGTATTCCTCCCATCATCCGGATCGTGGTGGTCTTCCCTGCGCCGTTGGGGCCGATGAATCCGAAGATCTCGCCGGGTGATACGGAGAGGTTGAGTCCGTTGACGGCGAGAACGGTTCCATATCGTTTGGTCAGGTCTTTCAAATCGATCATGTCTTCTGCTCCAGAATTTTCAGACGGATTTTGCCGATGAGGCCGATGATGTCTCCCTGCCGTTCTGTCCCCCGTACAAAACGGATATGGGTCACATCGGCGGGCATCTGGCCCAGCGTGGCATCCGCCGTGATCCAGCGGCCCAGATAGAGGACGTTCCAGGCATGGTAGTAGAATCGCCCGTTCTGATAAACGATCCCCGCCTCGACATCCGCGGGGATTCCGGCGGCGCGCGCCAGGGCGGCAAGGAGGACGGCATGTTCGTTGCAATCTCCCATCAGATTTTTGAGGGTCTCGACGGCACTGGGAAGGGAGAGGACGGGCCGCTTGCGGATGTTCCTGTAAACCCAGGAGACCAGTTTCTCCGCCTTGACCGGATCGGTGTCCCCGGGCAGGACGATCTCCCTCACCTGGGCTCTTATGACCCGGTCGTGGGTCTGAATGAAGGGAGTTGATTCAAGGTAGTTCTTCCCATCGGCGGAGCGGGGGAATCTGTAAGATCTATCGGGAAGATGATCCATGGACTCTTTCCGGATGGTGAGGATTCGGCCTTTCAGGCTTTGCCTCCCGCCATTGATAAACAGATCCAGGCCTTCGACACCGTCGATTCTCACCCGCAGGGCATGAAGCCCGTTCGCCCCCTCGATGTTCACGTTGGATGGGATGGCGGCGATCTCTGTCAGATCCTCGCTCATGGTTCCCGAAAGACCCGTCAGGGCCTCCTCCCGGCTGGCCTTGACCAGCCGTATCCCCAGGAATCCTTCTTCCTTGACAATGTCACCGTCTTCCCCGATCCAGGCGAACTGGCGGGTTCCCATGAAATCGAGGGAGACCTTTCTTGTCTTTTCGTCACGGCCCATGACGGTCAAGGGCTCCTCACCGAGAACAGTCACCCGGAAGGGCCGGTGCGACAGGGTCAGGGGGTCGAAGATGCTGAAGATCTTCTGGCTGCCTGTTTTCAGATTCTCCCGCAGGATGATCTCGTGGATTCCCGCCGCGGAGTAAAGCTTCTCCTGCAGCGGGATTTCGAGCTTCTCTTCAGACGGGGGCGTCCCCATGACAAGGGTGAGTTTCCTGCCGTCCTGACTCCCCCTGGCCTTGAAACGGAAAAATCCCGAGATCAGTTCCATGCGGAAGGACGACAGCGTGAAGTCCGGGAACAGGCTTCCTTCTGTCCGTACCCTGACTTCCTGAACCATCCCCATGGTATTGACCTGCATGAAGAGGGATTCCTGAAACCGGTAGCCCTCGTCGCTTCTTGAGAACTGCCTGTGAACATAACCGATCTTCGTGTCCTTCTGGAAAATGTTCATCCATGTATCCCGGCTGGCGACGGCGCCGGTCTGCACGAAACCCTCGCCATCCCCCGCGCTTCCCGATCCCTGGAACAGGTCGAGACGCAGGGCGAGCAGAAAAAGGAACAGGGTGCCGAAGACGGCACCCAGAATCCAGTAGAAATACTTTCTGAAGATGAGCGATCGCTGATTTCCCATCACCCGCCTGTCTTCACGTCCAATCTCATGAGATCCCTTGCCAGGATGAGGGGACCGTTGTATGTTTTCCGGCATTCGGCTTCCACATCGACGGACTCGCACTCGGGATAGAAATGGGTGAGAAGCAGCCTCTTCACCCGTGCCCGTGCCGCGATCCTCCCGGCAAGGGACGGCGTGAGATGGCCGTCCACCTTCATTCCGTCAGGCAGGGCGCTTTCGCAGATGAAGATGTCTGCCTCGCGGGCGAGAATGACCGCATTTTCACAGTCATCCGTATCCCCCGTGTAGGCCAGGGTGGTCCCGTCGGCCGCGGTCACCCGGAAACCGATGCTGCTCGCGATGTGAGTCATCGGGAGGCTGTCCACGGTGAAGGATTCTCCCTCGAAGCGGTCCGCCTTCCCGGGGTCGAGTTCAACCATGTCCATGAGCCCGGGTTCCAATTCGATCCATTCTCCGAAGACGTTCACGAGTCCCCTGTATAAGTTTCTGATTCCCTTCGCGCCGATGACATGGAAGGGAGTCCGCCGGCGATACGCTGCGGGGTACTTGGTCGCGAAGAGAAAGGCGACCAGTTCGCTCACGTGGTCGGGATGAAAGTGGCTTATGAAGATACTGGAGATACTCGAAAGGGCGAATCCAGCCTCGGCAAGGCGCCTCACGGTGCCGGGGCCGAGATCAAAAAGGAGCTTCCTCCCGCCTGTCTCGAGAAGAAAAGAGCATGCGCTTCGCTCCGCGGTGGGTACGCCGGTTCCTGAACCGAGAATAGTGAGTTTCATAAATAGGCATCAGGCGTTGGGCATCAGACATCGGGAAGGGACGAAAGGCTTCGTTTATTGCCTTTTCTCATCTTCTCAACTTCTTAACTTCCCAACTTCTTAACCTCCATTTTTTATAAGTTGGACCAGGACCCTTCGTGTCCGGGGGCCGTCGAATTCGCAGAAGAAGATGGACTGCCAGGTTCCCAGCACCAGCGCGCCGTTTTCGATGAACACCGTTTCCGAGGTGCCGACAAGGGAAGCCTTGATATGGGCGGCCGCGTTTCCCTCCATGTGACGGTAGTTGTCGTTCAGGGGGATGACCTTGTCGAGCTCCGCGAGGATATCGCGCGGCACGCTGGG
>CAYXFF010000074.1:0-2340 GCA_964464185.1 uncultured Syntrophaceae bacterium
GGCGCCATCACCCGGCTCACGCGTCCCATCTCTCCCATGCAGAAGGCAATGACACCCACCCCTTTTTTCCGTCCCGCGGAAATGAGAGAGAGCACCCGGAGGTTGTCTTCCATGGTTCGGGCGCTGGTGACGATCTTGACCATGTCGGCCCCAAGGTCGGCGCATTCATCAAGTTTTTTTCTCAGGGAGCGAATGCCGGGGGTTCCGCGCAGGTCATGGTGGGAGACGATGAGCTTTGTCCCTTTTCCGCCCTTCCTGATCGCCTCTTTCAGTTCACGGATGAGCGCGACGTCGGTCCCGGCCTCGATGTCCACGTAGCCGGCCCCCAGGGATGCGGCTTCCATGAGGAGGGCCACCCTCTTTATCTCTTTCCCGGCAAATCCGCCGCCTTCCTCTTTCCGGCGGTTGGTGACCAGGATGTTTTCTTTCTTCCGCTCCAGCAGCCTTTTCAGGTTCACGTCCCTGATCCGGTCGATCCGGAGTTCCAGGATGTCGGCCATGGGAAAGGCCCTTTTCATTTTCCTGAGGGCTGATGCGACGTTCTCAGCCATGATGGGAATGCAGATCTTCATGGGGTTTCTCCCATGGGATAGGAACCCAGGACCTTGATGAAGGTGGTCACCTTTTTCATGTCCCTGAGGCAGTTCGCGACCTTTGCCTCCGTGACATGTCCCGACAGGTCCACGAAGAAGAGATATTCCCACATCCGGTCCCGGATGGGGTAGGATTCGATCCGCATCAGGTTGAGGTGCTCCCGCGCGAAGGGCTCCAGGGCTCCGTGAAGGGCTCCCGGCACGTGCGGTGTTCCGAAGAGGATCGAGGTCTTGTCCCGTCCCGTCGCGTCGCTTCCGCCCCTTCCGATCACGAGGAACCGGGTCGTGTTCAGCGGATGGTCCTCGATCCCTTCCGCGAGGACCCTGAGCCCGTAAGCTTTCGCGGCGAGGGCACTCCCGATGGCGGCGCCTTCCCGGTCGTCCATAACCCGCCGTGCCGCTCCCGCCGTGCTATCCGCTTCCATGAGGGCACACCCGGCCAGATGAGCCTTGAGCCAGCCCTGGCACTGGGCGAGGGCCTGGGGATGGGAATAGACCCGCTGGATATCGGAGAGATTCTCGCGGGTCGAAAGGAGGCTGTGCGATATTCTTGAAAAGACCTCCGCCCGTATGGAGAGGGGCGTGGCGCTCAGCCTGTCCAGTGTGAGCTTGACAGAACCTTCCACGGAGTTTTCCACGGGGACAACACCCCAATCCGCCTTTTTCCCCTCCACGTCGCTGAAGACCCCGGGGATTGAGGCCGCCGGGAAGAATTCGGCGCTCCTGCCGAAGTGGGAGACCGCCGCGAGGTGAGAGAAAGAGGCTTCCGGTCCCAGGTAGGCCACTTTCGTCGGGGCCTGGAGCGCGCGGGAGGAGGAAAGGATCTCCCCGAAAATATTCCGCAGGGCCTCATCCGTCAGAGGGCCTTCGTTGATTTCCCTCAGGTGCTCGTAGACCTTGCTCTCCTGAGACGGGTCGTAGACCTCCCGTCCTTCGGAATTCTTGATTTTTCCCACCTCCACGGACAGGCGGGCACGCTCATTGAACCGCTTCACGATCTCGAGGTCCTTCCGGCGGAGTTCCTCTCTCAAATGGTCCAGCTTTTTCTTCTTCATCGTTTCATTTCCTCGACAACCTCGCGGACGAGGTCTTCCGGCACACCGCCGTTCACGAAGGGCATCCCCGGTTTTTTCAACAGGACGAAATGGACGGTCGCGCCTGCTTTCTTTTTGTCCTGCTTTGTTCGCGAGAGAATCCCATCCGTGCTCATCCCCGGCGGAATCTTTCCCGGGAGACCCGCGGCACCAATCAGAGACACGACGCGCTCACGGTCTTCCGTCAGAAGGTACTTCAGCTTCTCTGACAGGAGAACCGCCGCGGTCATCCCTATGGCGACCGCCTCGCCGTGGGAAAGGGCGTACTTTGACTCCGCTTCCACGGCGTGCCCGATCGTGTGGCCGAAGTTGAGGATGCGGCGGAGTCCTTTCTCCGTTTCATCGATCTCCACGATCCCTTTCTTGATCCGGCAGGCCTTGGCGATGATCCTTTCGAGAAGTTTCCTGTCCCCGCGCAGCGTTCCGATCTCCCGTTCCAGGGAATCCAGGAGTTCCGCGTCGTCGATCACGCCGTATTTTACAATTTCAGCCAGGCCGTTCCCGAACTCGCGGGGGGCCAGGGTTTCCAGGAAGGCGAGATCGATGAAAACACCCTTCGGCTGGTAAAAGGTCCCGAGAAAATTCTTTCCCACCGGAAGGTCGATCCCCGTTTTGCCGCCGATGCTGCTGTCCACCTGAGCGAGAAGCGTCGT
>CAYXFF010000074.1:2440-7715 GCA_964464185.1 uncultured Syntrophaceae bacterium
TCCGTCGTGTTCATCACCTCCGTCACGACGGGCAGACCCGTCCGCTCCCGGACCTGTTTCAGGAGCTTCAGCCCCTCTTCTTCCATTCCCTGGAAACTGTAAGGCGATGTCCTCGGCTTGTAGGCCCCGCCCCTCAGGATGTGAGCCCCTCCCTTCTTCACGATGTAAGCGCTCTCCATGAGCTGCTCCTCGCTTTCGATGGAACAGGGACCGGCCATGACGATGAAGTCGGGGCCGCCTATGGCGAGATCGCCGACGCGGATGATGCTGTTGCCTTCCCGGGTCTCGCGGCTGGCGAGCTTGTACGGCTTCAGGATCGGCACGACCTTTTCAACACCGGAAAGGTGTTCGACGGACTTCAGCTGGGCCTGGCCCCGGCCGTCGCCGATGGCTCCGATGATGGTCCGCTCAACGCCCCGGGACGGGTGAGCCGTGTATCCCACGGATTCGATCCACCCGATCACGTGTTCGATCTGCGCCTCTGTCGCGTTTTTCTTCATGACGATAATCATTGTTCTGCACCTCCAAAAATTAAAATTTAATAGAACTGAACATGGCGTGCCAAAGAAAAGGGCCATGGTGAAAATGTTTCGCCACCATGGCCCCTGAAAACAAAAAAGCCATGGATAGCATCTTTCGATCTGTCCATGGCTTAGCTTTTTTTATGCCGCTTCTTTAAGTCCTCCTAAGCAATGGGCAGACCTGTGCGAAGAAATAATAATAGCTAAACCAGTTCGCGTTCATGTTTCTGACCATTTCTTTTCTGCTTATCATAAAAAAGGACTCTCCGCTTTTTCGAGGTGCAATAAAAACACAGGGCCCCGGCATTTGTCAAGCAAAAAAATGTTTACCTCTTTGCCGGTTCGCGGAGCGGGCGGTTCCGCAATTTCTTGTTTTCACTTTTGCGAAATTATGATAGGGAACGCAATAGGCTCGTTTTCTTGAATAATCGGGTCTGAGGCCTCTGAGGTGACGATACCTGTCCTCGTGTTTTTTTCATTTTGAAAACGGAAAAGGAGCAGCCTTTATGTATACCGCCAGCGATTTGAGAAAGGGGTTGCGGATAAAGATCGACAGCGACCCTTTTCAGATTACGGAGTTCAACTTCGTGAAACCGGGAAAGGGGCAATCCCTTTACCGCTGCAAGATGCGAAACATGATCACCGGGGCGCAGTTCGAACGGACGTTCCGGGAGGTGGATACCTTCCAGCCCGCGGATTTGCGGGAAAAGACGATGCAGTATCTCTACAAGGAGGAAAGCAATTACGTTTTCATGGATATGGAAACGTATGAACAGGTTTACCTCACGGCCGATCAGGTGGGCGACGCCATAAATTTTCTTCTCGACAATCTGGAGGTGGAGGTTCTTCTTTTCGAGGACAAGCCCATCGGTGTAACCCTTCCGAATTCCGTGGACCTCCGGGTCATGAAGGCCGAGCCCTGGGCCAAAGGGGACAGCGTATCCGGAAACTACAAGCCGGTGATTCTGGAAACGGGTTACAAGGTTCTGGTTCCTCCCTTTGTTGAGGAGGGAGAGAAAATCAGGGTGGATACTCGAAGCGGTGAGTACCTCACCCGTGTCAAGGAATGATTTTTTCATGTCGGAAGGCCGGCGCCTGGCGCGGAAAAAAGACTTCCTCCTTCAGCGGGCCGCCATCATGGCGGCCATCCGCCGTTTTTTCGTTTCCCGGGATTACATGGAGGTGGAAACGCCGCACCGTATTCCGGCTCCGGCGCCTGAATCCCATATTGATGCCATTCCTTCCGATGACTGGTTTCTGCATACGTCACCCGAACTCTGCATGAAGCGGCTTCTCGCGGCGGGCTATCCCAGGCTGTTCCAGATCTGCCGGTGTTTCCGCGGACGCGAGAATGGAAGCAGGCATCTCCCCGAATTCACGCTGCTGGAGTGGTATCGCGCGGGGATCAATTACCTTGAACTCATGTCGGAGTGCGAAGACCTGGTGATCGGTATCGCCCGGGACATGGGGAAAGGCGTGGAAATCGCTTACGGGGGAAAAACCATTCGGCTGGAGAAGCCATGGGAAAGATGTTCCGTGCAGGAGGCATTTGAGAGGTACGCGTCCCTCTCTCTTGAAGAGGCCTTGAAGAAAGGGTTCTTTGATGAGATCATGGCTTTTGAGATAGAACCTCAACTGGGAAAGGAACGGCCGACATTCCTTTACGACTATCCGCTGAGCTTGGGAGCCCTGGCCCGGCGAAAGGCCGGGGACCCCGCTTTCGCTGAGCGATTCGAGCTTTACATCGGGAGCATGGAGCTTGTGAACGCTTTTTCCGAATTGACGGACGCGGAAGAACAGAGAGACCGTTTCCTGAAGGAGGAAGGACAGAGACGCTCCGCGGGAAAGAGGCCCTATCCCATGCCGGAGCGTTTTTTAAGGGTTCTCCCGGAGATGCCGGAATCGGCGGGAGCCGCCCTTGGAGTGGATCGGCTGGTGATGATTTTCACCGGCGCGGCGGAGATCAGGGATGTGGTCGCCTTCGCGCCGGAAGATCTGTGATAGAATCTCATTCAAAATAACGGAGGAGAAGAACGATGAAAAAGAGATTCAATAAACGTTTTTTTGTCTCTGTCTTCCTCATGACGCTCATCATCGTGGTCGCGGGGAGCCCGGCGGGATGTACGAGCAGGAACGAGTCGACGGAGGTTGTGGGTTATCCGCAGTCTTTTGTGGAGCTTGCGGAAAAGGTCAAGCCCTCCGTGGTGAATATCAGCACCACGAAAACCGTGAGGGTTCCGGGCAATCCTTTCCGGCACTTTTTCGGTCCGGGGCGCGAGGAGCAGTTCGGTGATTTCTTCGGCAGGTTTTTTGGCGACGTCCCCGACCGGGAATTGAAACAGAAGAGCCTGGGTTCGGGATTCATCATCGATCAGGACGGGTATATCGTAACCAACAACCATGTGGTCGAGGGTGCCGATGAGATCAAGGTGAAGCTCTCGGACGGCAGGGACTTCAAGGCCAGGGTTGTCGGGAGAGACCGTAAAACGGACATCGCCCTGATCAAAATCTCTTCCACCTTTAAGAATCTCCATGCCCTCCCCCTCGGAGACTCCGAGAGTGTCCTTGTCGGGCAGTGGGTCCTTGCCGTCGGTAATCCCTTCGGCCTTGGAAACACGGTGACCCAGGGGATCATCAGCGCCACGGGCCGCGTCATCGGTGCGGGGCCTTATGACAATTTTCTGCAGACCGACGCGCCGATCAACCCCGGCAACAGCGGGGGACCGCTGGTCAACCTGAAGGGGGAAGCCGTCGGGATCTGTACGGCGATCGTGGCCGGGGGGCAGGGGATCGGGTTTGCCATACCCATCAACATGGCCAAGTCCATGGTTCCCCAGCTTAAAGAGAAAGGCAGGTTCGTGCGCGGCTGGATCGGCGTATCCATCCAGACCATCACCCCGGAAATCGCCCAGGGCCTCGGCGTGAAAGAGACGGCGGGGGCGCTGGTGGCGGACGTGGTTCCCGAAGGCCCCGCGGCTGCAGCCGGCATTGCACGGGGAGACATCATCGTTTCTTTCAACGGCAAAGACATCAAGGCTATCTCCGATCTTTCACGGCTGGTGGCGGAGACTCCGGTCGGCAAGACGGTCGCCGTCAAGATCATGCGTTCCGGGAAGGAGATGGAACTGAAATTGACGGTGGCGGAGATGGCTGAAGAAAAGGCCAGAATCCAGAAGAGCGGAACCGAAATGGACCTCGGTATCGTGGTGGATGACATTAACCCTCGCCTGCAGAGCCAGTTCGGCATCAAAGACCGGAAGGGTGTCGTTGTTGTGGAGGTGGCTTCGGGGAGTCCCGCGGACATGGCGGGTCTTCAGGCCGGGGACGTGATAAAGGAGCTGAACAGGAAGGCCATTGGAAACCTGAGCGATTATGAAAAGGCCGTGGCGAAGATTCAAAAGGGGAAAACCATCCTCCTTCTGATCAAGAGGGGAGGACAGACGATGTATGTCACGATAGAGATATCGTGAAAAAAGGGTTAAGGGGCCAAGGAAAGGCACGAAGTTGGGAAGTTGGGAAGATGGTGAAAAGACACGAAGTTGGGAAGATGGGAAGTTGAGAAGATACGACAAAATAACTTCCAGACCCAGGAAGCATGAAGGCTCCCCTGCCCGCATAAACTTTCGCCCGTGCCTTTCTGTTTTGCGTCTTTTTCGCAACTTCATAGCTTCGCAACTTCTCATCTTCCTTCTGCTCACTGCCCCGGGCGCATCGGCGGGTCTGACGGATCAGGTGACTGAAACCGTTCTGCCGAACGGCCTCAAGGTCATCCTGCTTGAGAACCACAAGGCGCCCCTGATCACGTTCCAGGTCTGGTACCGCGTCGGTTCGCGGAACGAGACCCCGGGGAAGACGGGCCTCTCTCACATGCTCGAGCACATGATGTTCAAGGGAACGAAGAAGGTGGGGCCCGAGATGTTTTCCCGGATCATCCAGGAAAACGGGGGAAACAATAACGCCTTTACCTCCCATGACTACACGGCCTATTATGAAAATCTGCGTTCCGACCGCGTTCAGGTGGCCATCGATCTGGAGGCGGACCGGATGCGGCACCTTGTCCTCCGCGGGAAGGATTTCCGAACCGAGCGGATGGTCGTGATGGAGGAACGGAGGCAGCGTACGGAGGATAACCCGCAGGCATACCTCTGGGAGAGGATGGAAGCCGCCGCCTTCAGGGTCAGTCCCTACCGGTGGCCCATCATCGGCTGGATGGAGGACATGGAGCAATGGACGCTCAACGACCTCAAGTCCTATTACAAAACGTATTACAGCCCGGCGAATGCCTTTCTTGTTGTCGTGGGGGATTTTAAAAAGGAAGAACTCCTTCCGCGGATCCGGAAGGCCTTTGGTTCCTATCACGGAAGCGTGAAGCCCGACGAGGAAAGGGCGGAAGATCCGCCCCAGAAGGAGGAAAGAAGGATCGTCGTCCAAAAAGAGGCCCAACTCCCCTTCCTGGTGAAGGGGTACCATGTCCCCAACCTGCATCACCCCGACGCCTATGTCCTGGAAGTCATCGCCGCCGTCCTCTCCGGAGGGAAAAGTTCGAGGCTTTACGAGGGTCTTGTGAGGGGCAAGCAGCTTGCCCTCGAGGCCGATGCCGATAACTCCCTTCTTTCCCATGACCCCCGGCTGTTCTATGTCTCCGCCATGCCCATGCCGGGCAGGGATACGGCGGAACTGGAAAAAGCGCTGGACGGGGAGATCGCGAGGCTGCGGACGGAGCCCGTCAAAGATGAGGAGCTTGAGCGGGCGAA
>CAYXFF010000075.1:0-5212 GCA_964464185.1 uncultured Syntrophaceae bacterium
CGCCTTTTTCAGGACTATTGCCGCGAACTGCTCTTCTGGAACGCGAGAATGAACCTCGTTTCATTGAAATCCCCTCTGGATATCCCCGTCAAGCACTTCGTTGATTCCCTGACGGCGGCGTCTTCCATAGGAAACATGAACGGCCGCCTCATGGACATGGGCACCGGCGCTGGATTTCCGGGAATCCCGCTCAAGATCGTCTTTCCTTCCCTGAATGTCACGCTTCTGGATTCCTCGCGGAAAAAAACGTCTTTTCTCAAAGCTGTCGTGCGCGGGCTTGGGCTCGGGGAAACCGCAGTGGTGAACAGGAGGGCGGAGCGGCTGCTGGACGATGAAGCCTACCGCGGCCGCTTTGATACGGTCATTTCCAGGGCTACCCTCAAGCTCCCCGAATATCTGCGGCTGGGGGCCGGTTTTCTCCTCCCCGGAGGCCTTCTGATCGCCATGAAAGGGCCCGGTTTCGAGGCTGAACTGGAGGATTCCCTGCCCTTGCTGCGGGGAGCGGGAATGAAATGGTCCGGCTCCCGCGAAATCCATCTTCCCGTAACGGGAGATTTTAGAAAAATACTAATATTTCAAAAGACTTAACATCTCATCCCCGTTCAAAATATCCCTTTGATTTACCCTTTTTTTATGCTACAAACCACAACACACAACATAAATCTTTTTGCCTTTGGCCCTTTGCCTTTAGCCATTAGCCTGTATTCCATACGATGCGTAAAATAATCTGCATAGCCAACCAGAAGGGAGGCGTCGGGAAGACCACAACGGCGATCAACCTCGCCGCATCCCTTGCCGCCGCGGAGAAAAGGACGCTCCTTATCGACTGCGATCCTCAGGGGAACGCGTCAAGCGGCGTGGGTATCGACAGGGCCACGGCGCGGGAAAAGAATCTCTATAACGCCCTGATCGGCGAGGTACCTCTGGACAACATCATTGTGGGCACACCGATCCCGACGCTTGACATCGTACCCTCGAATCAGGACCTCATCGGCGTTGAAATCGAGTTTATCTCTCTTCAGGACCGGGAGAAGCGGCTCCGGAACATCCTGCGGGATGTGGACCGGCCTTACGATTACATGATCATCGACTGCCCGCCGTCGCTGGGGCTCCTGACCATCAACTCTCTCGTGGCGGCCGATGATGTCATCATCCCGCTCCAGTGTGAATACTTTGCCATGGAAGGGCTGGGACACCTGCTGAACACGATCCGTCTCATCAAGGCCAGACTCAACCCCACGCTCTCCATGGCCGGCATTCTTCTGACCATGTTCGACACGAGAAACCGGCTCTCTCATCTGGTCGAAGACGATGTCCGCAAGCATTTCGGGGAGAAGGTCTTCAAGACGATTATCCATAGAAACGTGAGGCTCTCGGAGAGCCCCAGCCACGGGCTTCCCATCATGCTTTATGACATAAAATCGCGGGGAGCCCTTTCATACCTCGAGCTCGCAAAAGAAATACTGTCCAACGGGAGCGCGTAGATGCCGACAAAAAGTTCCCTCGGCAAGGGGCTGGGAGCCATGTTCCCCGATCTCCTTGACAGCCTCAGCGAAAAAAACGCCCTGATCATGTGCGGGATTGAGGAGCTCTTCCCCAACCGGTATCAGTCCCGAAAAGTCTTTGACAAAAAAGACCTTTCGGATCTGGTCGCCTCCATAAAGGAGAGCGGCATCATCCAGCCGATCGTCGCGAGAAAATCGGAAGGCGGATACGAGATCATCGCCGGCGAGCGCCGCTGGCGCGCCGCGCAGGAGGCCGGCCTCAAGGAAGTTCCGGTCGTTCTCCGGGAAGCAAAAGACGTGGATGCCGCCCTGATCTCCGTCGTGGAGAACCTGCTCCGAACGGATCTCAACCCCGTGGAGGAAGCGGAGGCCTATCAAAAAATCATGAAGACCTTCGCCCTGTCGCAGGAAGAGGTCTCCGTGAAGGTCGGAAAGGACCGGTCCACGGTAGCCAACATGGTCCGGCTGCTCCGGCTCCCCGTGGAAATAAGGATGTCTCTTATCGAGAAGAAGATTTCCTCCGGACATGCCCGGGCGCTCCTCGCCCTGACCTCCGAGGCGGAACAGATGCAGGTTTTCCGGAGGATTCTTCAGAAGGGCCTCAACGTCCGTGAGACAGAAACACTGATAAAGCGGCTTAAAACAGCGGGCGCCGCCGCCGGAAAAATAAAAAAACCTGTTGAAATTGATGATATAGAAAACAAGCTTTCCAGGAGGTTGATGACTCGCGTTTCCATAAAGAGGGCGAAAGAAGGCGGCGTCATTGAAATAAGGTATGTCTCCCTGAAGGATCTGGACCGCCTCATAAGGCTTCTCCTGGGAGATTAGCCTCCATGAAATCTCTCTTTGAATTTTTTGCGATTTTATATTATGTTCTCTGTAAGTTTTGCAGGGCCGGAGCAATATTCTCAAAGCCCCACCAGAAAACATTATTTTTTAATAATTTTAATATTTTAATTTTTGGACAAGCACTTTCACATCCTCTCCCGACTGTGCTTCGGGTAAGCGATCGGCATAACAGCATCTGGTTATCAACAGATGTTTATATCCTTGTGGATAAGGCATTCTGAATTGGAAACGATCTGGAAAAAAAGCACCGATATCATTAAGAAAAAAGTGAGCCAGCAGAATTACGAGACCTGGATTCAGCCTCTCCGGCTTGCCGCCCTGGAGGGTGAAAGCGTTCATATCTCGGTGCCGAACAAGTTTTTCAAAGACTGGCTGGCTGACAACTATCTTCCTGTTATCAAGGATTCCCTGTCGGCGGTGACAGGGGTTCAGATCAAGGTCGATTTTGTCGTTGAGAAGTCGGGAGACGGCACGGTATCCTCTGCCCCGGCAAGAGCCCAGGAACATCCGGAAAAGAAAGCCGCGTCCCGAAAGGCGCCCGGCCCGAAAACCGGCTCATCGCTTAATTATAATTACAGTTTTGACCGATTCGTTGTGGGTCCAAGCAACCAGTTTGCCCACGCGGCCTGCGTGGCGGTGGCCGAACAACCGGCAAAAAACTACAATCCTCTTTTTATATACGGCGGTGTCGGCCTGGGGAAAACCCACCTGCTGAACGCCATAGGGATCCACTCTCTGAAACTCAATTCCGAGCGCAATGTCCTTTACGTCTCCGCGGAAGAGTTCATGAATGAACTCATAGGATCCATAAGGTACGACCGGATGCCTAAATTCCGGGAAAAGTTCCGTAATATCGAATATCTCCTTATGGATGATATTCAGTTCATCGCCGGAAAAGAGCGGACCCAGGAAGAATTTTTTCACACCTTCAACACGCTCCATGATTCAGGCAAACAGATCGTCGTCACAAGTGACAAATTTCCGAAGGATATTCCCAATCTGGAGGGCAGACTGCGTTCGCGATTTGAATGGGGGCTTGTGGCGGATATCCAGCCGCCGGAAATAGAAATGAAAATAGCAATTCTGGGGAAAAAAGCCCAGGAAAACAATCTCAACCTGCCGAATAATGTTGCCTATTATGTCGCCTCCAAATCCGAATCAAGCATCCGGGAACTGGAGGGTTATCTTATCAGAATAGCCGCCTACGCGTCTCTCGCGGGGCGGGAAATCACCATGGATCTGGCAAAAGATGTCCTGAACACGATCACCAAGCAGGAAAAGGCTTACGAAATAACAGTGGACGAAATTATCAAAACAGTGGCTGGAAAATTCAGCATAAAGATTAATGATATTAAATCGGATAAAAAAAACAAGAATTTCGTCCTGCCCAGGCAGATCGCCATGTACCTGGCAAGAAAACTGACAAATGATTCGTTTCCCGATATCGGAGCAAAGATAGGAGGAAAAGATCACTCAACGGTTATCTACGCAAACAACAAAATAAGAAAGATCATGGAAGAGGATGTAAAAATCAAAAATACCATAGAGGAATTGGAAAATATCATTATAAAAAGATAAACGTTCACAGAGTTTAATGAGTTTATGAACAGGGAGGCGTCGGGATACTTCCTTGAAAGAATTGGAGTAAAGTTTCTATCCACAATTCAACAGGCCCTATTATTAATTATACTATCTTTTAACTTATTAATTAAAGAATAGGAGATAGAATGGAATTCAATATCAGCAGAGAAATATTTCTGGATGGCATTCAGAAAACATTGAGCATCGTAGAGAGGAGAACCACCATACCCATTCTCAATAACGTCCTGATCCGCGCGGGAGGCAAGAATGATCTCGGCGTTATTGCGACAAACCGTGAAATAGGTCTGGTGGCTCACTACGAAGCAGAGGTCAGGAATCCAGGGGAAATAACCCTTTCCGCGAGAAAGCTCTATGAAATGATCAGAGAAATACAGGGGGATTTCATTCATGTCAAAACGAACGAGATGAACTGGGTGAATGTCAGCTGCGGGAAAGTGAGTTACAGAATTCCAGGCATATCGGCGGATGATTATCCCAAGGTGGAAAGTGACGACAAACAGAAATTTTTCATGATCAACAGCGGGATTTTGACCGAGATGATCGAAAAGACATTTTTCGCCATGTCCCAGGAGGAAATGCGCATTAACCTCAATGGGGTATTCATGGAGGTGGAGCAGGGAGAGGCTGGAAGCAGGGTTCGAATGGTTGCAACGGACGGCCACAGGCTTTCACTGGTGGACATGGATCTCGGCGATCAGAAATTTCTGGAGCTTGAAAAAGGGATCATCATCCCCAGAAGGGGCGTGGGTGAGATAAAAAAGCTTTTGGAACAGGGCGATGAGGATGTGGAAGTAGGAGTTGAAAAAGGCATGATCGTCATGAAAAAGAAAAATACGTTTCTGAAGATCAGCCTGATCGACGCGGATTATCCGGACTATAAGCGGGTCATCACCATGGATAAAGGAAACAGGGTGGAGCTTGACCGGGATCAATTCCTCCATGCCCTCAGAAGAATGGGGGTTATGGCGACGGATAAGTACAATGGAGTTAAAATAGGGATTTCCGGAGACAGAATGAAGCTGAACTCCACGAATCCCGATGTGGGAGAGGCGAATGATGAGGTGGATATTGCCCCCCAGGATAAAGAGATGGAAGCGGTGTATAACGTCCGGTATCTGATCGACGCCGTGGATGTCATGGATGAGGAAAAACTGGTATTCGAGATGAGAGAAGGGTTGAGGCCCGGCACGATCAGGCCCGCGGTGAAGGAAAACTATCTCTGCATCATCATGCCGTTGAAAGTGTGAATAAAGGGT
>CAYXFF010000075.1:5312-7705 GCA_964464185.1 uncultured Syntrophaceae bacterium
AGGGTTCAGGAAAGACACATATTTTTTATGACGGATAAAAGCTATTCAGCCGACAGCATAAAAGTTCTGGAAGGTCTCGAGGCGGTCAGAAAGCGCCCCGCCATGTACATCGGGAGCACGGGGAAAGACGGCCTCCATCACCTTGTCTACGAAGTGGTGGATAACAGCATCGACGAGGCGGCGGCCGGTTTCTGCGACACCATCGACGTCCGGGTCCGGGCGGATAACAGTGTTCAGGTGGATGACAACGGGCGGGGGATCCCTGTTGATCTGCACAAGGAGGAAGGTGTCTCGGCGGCCCAGGTCGTCCTGACGAAGCTTCACTCGGGAGCGAAATTTTCCAACGAGAGCTACAAGATATCCGGCGGACTTCACGGTGTGGGCGTGTCCGTCGTGAATGCCCTTTCCTCTTATCTGGAGCTGGAAGTGAGAAGGGACAGCAAGGTCTACAAGCAATCCTACAAGAGAGGCGTGCCCACGGGCGAACTGGAGATCATCGGGAAGACCCGGGGCAGGGGAACCCGGATCACCTTCAAGCCGGATGATGAAATTTTCGAAGATATTGATTTCAGCTTCGATGTCCTCTCCAACCGCCTTCGGGAACTTGCTTTTTTAAACAAGGGAATCAAGATCCATCTGACAGATGAACGGGATGGCAAGAAGAGCGAGTTCTTTTATAAAGGCGGAATCGTCTCTTTCGTGGAATACATCAACCGGAACAAGGGCGTCCTTCATAAAAAACCGATCTATTTTGAAGGCGCCAGGGAAGACTGTCAGGTGGAGGTGGCCCTGCAGTACAACGACACTTATTCCGAAGGCATCTTTTCCTTTGTCAACAGCATCAACACCACGGAAGGCGGGACACACCTGATCGGGTTCAAATCCGCCCTCACGCGCGCCATCAACAACTACGCCGCAAACAACAATCTCATCAAGAATGGGAAAGATATCATCAAGGGAGAGGATGTACGGGAAGGACTGTCCTGTGTCATCAGCCTCAAGCTGAAGGAGCCTCAGTTTGAGGGACAGACCAAGACCAAACTGGGCAACAGCGAAGTCAAAGGTCTCGTCGAGGGAATCGTCTATGAAAGGATGGGGAGCTATCTCGAAGAGAATCCCCCCGTGGGCAAGCAGATCCTCGGCAAGGCGCTCGATGCAGCGAGGGCCCGGGACGCCGCACGACGGGCGAAGGAGCTCACCCGGAGAAAGACCGCCCTGGAAGTAGGCTCCCTGCCCGGCAAGCTTGCCGATTGCCAGGAGCGGGATCCCGCGCGCAGCGAGGTCTACCTGGTAGAAGGGGACAGCGCCGGCGGTTCGGCGAAACAGGGACGCGACCGGAAAAACCAGGCCATCCTGCCGCTGCGCGGCAAGGTTCTGAACGTGGAGAAGGCCCGCTTCGACAAGATGCTTCAGAACGAGGAGATCAAGACGATGGTGACGGCCCTCGGGACGGGCATCGGGAGGGACGATTTCGATGTGAGCAAGCTCCGCTACCACAAGGTCATTATCATGACCGATGCGGATGTCGACGGCCTGCACATCCGCACGCTTCTTCTCACGTTCTTCTTCCGGCAGATGCGGGAGCTCATTGAACGGGGGTATCTTTACATCGCCCAGCCCCCGCTCTTCAAGGTGGTGGACCGGAAGAAAGAACTCTATATCCACAACGAAGAGGAGATGAGAAATTACATCCTGGAAAACGGGGTGAACAAGATCAGCTTTGTCACGGGCAACGGCGGCAACATCTCCGGGAACCGCCTGCTGGCGATGATTAAAAAGGTGATGAGGATTGAAACGGTCCTAGACCGGTTTGAAAAAGAGGACAAGAACAAAACCGTCATGCGGATCATCGCGGGTGATCCGGCTTTCTCCACGGAAGACCTCAACAGCGAATCGGCCCTCATGAAGGTGGGAAAAAGAACGAAGATGGCCATCGGCGAGAGGCTGGTGGACTTCCGGACGGAGCAGGACCCGGAACACAGCGGCTATAAACTGCTCCTCGATTACCGGATGAAAGGGCAGGTCTTCACCACCTGCATCGACAAGGAAACGTTCAAGACGCCGCGCTTCATAGAAATAAAGGAACTGCTGAACCAGGTGAGCAGTCTGGGCGAAGCGCCGTACACGGTGGTCGCCGACGACGAGGATAAGGGGAGGACGGAGCTCGCGAGCATGTCAGCGCTTGTGGAATACGTGATGGCCCTGGGCCAGAAAGGCATCACGGTCCAGCGTTACAAAGGCCTCGGTGAGATGAACCCCGAGCAGCTCTGGGAGACCACCATGAATCCGGAAAAACGGACGCTCCTTCAGGTCAAAGTCGAAGACGTGGTCATTGCCGATGAGATCTTCACCACCCTCATGGGCGACCAGGTCGAACCCCGCAAAGACTTCAT
>CAYXFF010000076.1:0-7675 GCA_964464185.1 uncultured Syntrophaceae bacterium
CCCGCGCCTTTTATAAGCCATTGCGGATCCCGGGTTGAGTTCGATGGCTTTCGCGTAATCCCGGAGAGCCCCCCCCATATCCCCCCGCTGGAAATGAACTTCTCCCAGACAGAAGTAAGCTTTTTCATCTTCAGGGTTGATCTCTATGGCCCGGCTGCAGTCCTTTAGAGCGTATTCCCACTTTCCCGCGCTCGCAAAGAGACTGCCCCTGTGCCGATACGCTTTTCCCTCGAGGGGGTTGAGATAAATCGCCCGCTGATAATCCTCTACGGCCCTTTCATCGTCTCCCGTTTTTTCGAGGCACCTGCCGCGGCGCACGTGCAGCTCCGCGTTCGCCGGAACCAGATCAATGGCGCGTGTGTAATCCCCGGCGGCTTCCCCGTAGAGGCCCTTTCTTTCATAGACCTCTCCCCGCTTCTGAAAAGCCAGGGGATCTCCCGGGTCCAATTCGATGGCCCGGCTGTAGTCCTCGATGGCAAGATCGGTCTTCCCCGATCTTTCATAGGCATCCCCGCGACCCCTGTAGGCCGCTGCATGTTTGGGGTCCAGCAGCACAGCCCGGCTGTAGTCCTCGATGGCAAGATCCTGTTTTTCCGATCTCACGCAGGCGTCGCCCCGGCTCCTGTATACCGCAGCCATCCTGGGATTCAGTTCGATGGCCCGGCTGTAGTCCTCGATGGCAAGATCGTCTCTCCCTAATCTCACGTAAGTGTCGCCTCGACCCCTGTACGCCGCCGAAAATTTTGGATTCAGCTCGATGGCCTGACTGTATTCTTTAATGGCCAGATCGTCTTCCCCCGCCCTGCCGTACGCGTCCCCCCGGCTCTTGTACGCCGAGGCGTCCTGGGGATCCATGGTGCCGGCCCGGTTGTAATCCTCGATGGCAAGATCGTCTCTCCCCAATCGTCCATAAGCGTCCCCGCGCCCCCTGTACGCCTCGGAAAGTTTCGGATCCAGCTCGATGGCCCGGTTGTAATCCTCGACGGCGAGATCGTCTTCCCCCGCCCTGCCGTACGCGTCCCCCCGGCTCTTGTACGCCGAGGCGAGTTTCGGATCCAGCTCGATGGCCCGGTTGTAATCCTCGACGGCGAGGCTGTCGCTTCCCGCCCTGCCGTACGCGTCCCCCCGGCTCTTGTACGCCGAGGCGAATTTCGGATCCAGCTCGATGGCCCGGTTATAATCCTCGATGGCCTGCTCGTAACGATCCAGTTTTCCATAGGCCGCGCCCCGGCTGATGTACGCCGCCGCGTATTTGTGGTTCAGCTCAATGGCCTGGCTGTAATCCTTGATGGCGAGTTCATATTGACCCGATTCCCGGTAGGCGTCGCCGCGAACCATGTAAGCGCCCGCGTCTCCCGGGATCAGCGATATGGTCTTGTTGTAATCCGCGATCGCCTTCTCGTAGTTTCCCGACTTGGTATAGGCTTCCCCCCGATGGATGTACACCTCCGGGTTCCCGGGATCCCGTTCCAGGGCCTTCTGGAAATCTTCGATCGCCTGTTCGTGCCGGCCCAGCTTCACATAGGACACACCCCGGGAGATATACACTTTCGCGTCCTCCGGGTTGAGCTCGACGGCCTTCGTGTAATCCGCGATCGCCTTTTCATGATTGCCCAGTTTTTCCTGGGCCGCCCCCCTGCTCCCGTAAGCTCCCGCATTTCCGGGGTCCAATTCAATGGCCTTGCTGTATTCTCCGACAGCCTTTTCGTAGTTTCCAAGTCTCCCCTGGAGATCTCCGCTGTTCAGGTAGGATCCCGCGTCCCTGGGAAGGAGTTCAAGGGCCTTGTTGTAATCGTTTATTTCCTGCTCAAGATTTCCCATATTCCCGTAAGCCGCCGCCCGGCTCTTGTAGGCCATGGCGTCTTTGGGATCGATCTCAATGGCCCTCGTGAAGTCCGCGATCGCCCGCTCGTCCTGATCCGCTCTGCTGTATGCGTCACCGCGGTTCAAATAAGCCGCTCCGTCGCCGGGATCCAGTTGAATGGCCTTCGTGTAATCCGCGATCGCCCGCTCATGGTCATCGCGTTTCCCGTAAGCCGCCGCCCGGCTCTTGTAGGCCATGGCGTCTTTGGGATCGATCTCAACGGCCTTCGTGTAATCCACGATCGCCCGCTCGTAGTCGCCCGATCGTCCATGGGCGATCCCGCGGCTGATGTAAGCCATGGCAAGCTGGGGGTTCAATTCAATGGCGCGCGAGCAGTCGTTTATCTCCTGTTCGTTGTTTCCGGCTTTTCCCTGGGCGATTCCGCGGCTGAGATAGGCCATGGCATTTTTCGGGTTCAGCTCGATGGCCTTCGTGTAATCTTCGATCGCCTGCTCATATCTGCCCAGTTTCCCCTGGACAGCTCCCCGGCTGATGTAGGCCTCCGTGAACTTGTAATTCAATTCGATGGCTTTCGTGTAATCCGCGATGGCCAGCTCGTAGTTTTCTGAGGCGTGATAAGTAACCCCGCGGCTGTAATAGGCCATTGAAAATCTCGGATTGAGATCAATGGCTTTCGTGTAATCCGCGATGGCCTTGTCGTATTTCCCTGTCTTTCCGTATGCGATCCCGCGGCTGATGTAGGCCATGGAAAATTTCGGGTTGAGTTCGACGGCCTTATCGAAGTCCTGGATGGCCTGTTCGTAATTACCCAGTTTTCCTTTGGCAACACCGCTGTTGATGTAACTCTCAGCCGTCGCTTTCATCCTGCCTCCCATTACCACAATTCAGCATACAGAAACCGTCACATTCGGCAAGTGCTTTTTTCATATAGGAAACGAATCCAGAAAGCCAGCATAAAATCACTTGACAATACAGGCTCAATTATGGTCTTTTTACCCAATAAATATAATGTATTCTGCTTTTTTTTATCCAAAATATCCGATGGACGAGAGTAGTCATTCATGAAGGTTCGAGATGAGATTTCATCGACGGAAAAACTTCTTGACCTGATCCGGAAAAAGGGGGGACACCCGGAGCCGTCCGTCTCCAAACCGTTCGAGCCGTCTGCGTCCAGGGAAAGTTTCTTTTCCTCCCTTTCCAATATCGTTTCCATCCGCAAAGCTTTGATGATCGGGGTGGATATCGGCCACCAGACCCTTCGACTGGTGAAAACGGCCCAGCTTTCCGGCAAAAAATGGACGCTCATCGACTTCGCGAGCGTGCCTTTCGGCCACCTGGAATCCCGTGATAACCCGCGTTTTCCCGCTTTCCTGAAATCGGAAATAGAGAAATTCTGTGACATCTCGAAAAGCCAGATATGGGCCATCGCCTCCGCCGCGCAATTCGACGTCCGGCAGATTTCCATTCCCAGGCTTGAGAAGAAGGAGATCGCAAACGCCGTTTACTGGACGCTGCAGAAGGAGATGCCGTTCGAGGAGAAGGAAACCCTGTTCGATTTTGAGGTGCAGGGTGAGGTGGTGGAGCGGGGCGCCCCCAAATGGCTGGTCACCGTTTACATGCTGCCGAAACAGGATGTGGAAAAACTGCGGAGGATATTCTCCCAGGCGGGTCTGCACCTGAGCGGCATAACCACGACCCCCTTCGCCCTTCAGAACATCTATCAGACGGGGCTGGTCCCCACCCCCGATGAGACCTTCGCAAGCCTCTTCATCGGCAATAACTTCTCCCGCATCGATATCTATAAAAACGCGAAACTTGTCCTGACAAGGGGCATAAAGGCGGGGGCCGGCAGCATGGTCGAGTCCCTGATGGAAGAATTCAATGAAAAGAAAAGCGGATCTCCGGACAGCGCTGGAAAGGCCGGGCTCATAGACGCCGAGCAGGCCAGGAAAGTGCTCTTCAGCATCAGTCCCGACTCGGAACCCCTGAAGGGTGATGATGCCGGCCTTGCTCTCCCGGAGACGGAGATCTTCGAATTGATTTCACCGGCTCTTGAAAGGCTGATCCGGCAGGTGGAGAGAACCATTGAGTACTACGTGCACAAGACAGGAGTGGATAGCATCCAGAAGATTTACATCACCAGCGCCATGAATGTATCCCGGTCTCTCACGCAGTACGTGGGTGAACAGCTGGGCGTGGAAAGCGACATCTTCGATCCCGTCAGCGGAGAGATGTCCTCCACCGGCAATGCCATAGCAACAGCCTCTCTTTCCGAAAGAATCGCCTTCGCGCCGGCCCTGGGCGCGGCCATCTCCGATAACGCCTATACGCCCAACCTCATCTACACCTCGAAGGACCGGCGGAAACCGGAGAGAATCGCCTTCATCAATCGCATGATTTTCGCGGCCTTCATCATCGCCTTCCTGGCCTGTACCGGCGTGATGGTTCACCTCGGATATTCAAGCTACCAGAAAAGGGCCGCCATCGCGGCCCTGGAAGGGGAGCTTTCCAGGTTCAAGCCTTACATCGACAGGGATGTCATCCTGAAAATGACGGAGCAGCTCAAGCAGAGGCAGCAGATCACCCGGGCATACAGCAAAAGATACCTGGGCATGGCCGCGATCGCCGAGCTTTCGCTTCTCACCCCGCCGGAGATACGGCTTCTCAGCCTGAAGACGGATCTCGGCGGCGTGGACGGTAGCAAAGCGAAAGGATTCAAGGAACACGTGGAAGTGGAAGGAATCGTTCTTGGAGAGCGAAAGGATCTCGAGGGCGCCCTGGCGGGTTATGTGATGAAACTCGGGGCCTCCCCCATCTTCAAGCGGGTGGACATTCAGAAGAGTCATTTCGCGACATACAGGGACAGCGATTTTCTTCGTTTTGTCATTGATATTAAACTGACATAAGGATCTCAAGGTGAAGCTCAACTTAGGCGAAATATTTCCCCGGCGCAACATCATCTTTTTTTCACTCTGCGCGGCAGGGATTCTGATCTTCATCTTTCTGGTGATCTTTCCTTACCAGAGGGCACTGGGGAAGTCAGACAGGAAAATTCAGGAACTCAAGCTCCGGATTGATGATCAGCGCAATTACGCCGGTCTTTACCAGTTCCTCACGAAAAGCACCCAGCAAAAAGACGGGCTGGTCCTTCCCGTTCCCGCGAAGACAAAACTCGCCCGGACGGACGTGGACAAGGTTCCGGCGGCGATCCGGGCGATCGCCGGAAAATCGCGAATGAACGTCGAATCGATCGTGCCGGACGTGACGGCCCTTGCCCCCGATTCAAAGAACCTGTCCGTCAGCGTCGCAGTCAAGGGGAGGCTGTCCGGTTTCCGAGGCTTTCTGGCGGGTCTGGGTGAAATCCCCTATCTGGAACACATAGAAGAAATCCAGATCCGGAGGATCCCCGATTCGAAGGAGTTCAGGGTGAAGATGTGGCTGGCCCTCGGCCAGTGAAGTGACAGGCAGGGTGAGAGCCTTTATCGATAACTGAGAATTAATTTTCCATTTCCGGCATTCTTGTCATTCCGGGCTTGGAGACTGTGTCATAATAGCAGAAAGTGCTGTCAACGCCGTCATGCCGGCGAAAGCCGGCATCCAGAACTTAATGAAAAGACTGGATTCCGTGTCGCGCTTCGCTTGCACGGAATGACAAAAATGGTAATTGCGACTCAGGACAGGCCCTGTCGAAGGGTGGTAGGAATGACGGAGCGGGAACGGCAAAGCAAACAAAGGAACGGATTTTAATCGATGCCGAAACTGGACAAAAGGCAGATCATCATCCTTGCCGTCACAGCCGTGGTGGTGCTCTACGGAGCCTATGAGTTGCTGAAGCCCTCAGCGAAAAAAGGCGGCGCACCCCTGTCGGCAGGCGCGAAGACGGCAAACGTGGGAACAACCCTGTCGTCGGGCGCGAAGACGCCGGACATAAGCACGGTCCTGGATGCCGCCGGAAGCCTTAGCCGGGACCCCTCGGCAAAAGCGGATGCCCATATCATCAGCCGGGTGGGGATGGACTGGCGCGGGGATCCTTTTTACGCCGGGAGGATACCCCTGGCGGAGCTGTTCAAGGATTCCGCGAAGGCCGGCTCGCCGGGAGGAACGGAAAAGAAGGCGGACGTCGTCTACACGGGCTACATGAAAGCCGGCAACCGGCAGCTGGCCGTCATCAACGGCAACGAGTATGAAGCCGGTGAAACCCTGGCGCCTCAGGGTTATGTTTTGAGAAGTATTTCCCCAACCAAAGTCGTCCTTGAAGATCGCCGGGACGGGACGGTCTTCGAAGTTTTTTTACAGGATTTCTTACCAGACTGAAAAGGGATGTGGTTATGAAAAACACCGATTGGAAAGGGCCCTGCAGGTGGCTGATCCCTCTTGTTCTCCTGGGACTGATCGTTGCGGGCTGCGCGGCAAAGGAGCCGAAACCGAAGGACGGCTTCTTTGATAAGTGGACCGCCCTCGCGGAGGAGTCGAAGGGCCATTCCCCCGCCCCCGGGGAGAGACCCATGGATGTCCCGGAGGCAGCCAGGAAAGGATATGCCCTTGAGGAAGGGGCCGGGGCGGGAACCGCCAAGGCCCTGTCGAACGCGAGGATCACCATGCGGATGCGGAACGCCGACATCAAGGCGATCATCCGCGCCCTCTCCCGGGCCGTGAATCAGAACATCCTGATCCGGAACGACATCAAGGGCGAGGTCACCGTGGATGTCGTCAACACGCCCTGGAATGAGGTCTTCGAAAGCACCCTGCGCTCCAAGGGACTAACCTATACCTGGGACGGGAGCATCATCCGTGTCATGGCCCCCGAAGACAGGAAGACCGAGCCGCTCATCGCGCAGAGCATCCGGATCCACTTCGCCGATGTGGACAAGCTGAAGGACAGTCTCCAGGACCTTCTGACCAAGGACGAAAAGGACAAGGCGAGAGGCTCCATCAAGGTCGATGCCTACAGCCGCTCGCTCGTCATCAACGGCACCCGGGAGGACATGGCCCGCATCATCGCCATGGTGGAGAAGCTCGACCAGCCCACCAGGCAGATTCTGATCAAGGCCAACATCGTGGAGGCCACCAAGGAGACGGCCCGGAACCTCGGCGTCCGGTGGGGCGGAATGTATGCAGGCTCAGCGGGAGGAAGCAATTACTATGTCACGCCCGGCGGCACAGTAGCCTCTGGTACAACCCCTAATCCCCTGGGCGGGAGCTACACGCCCACCTACGGATCAGCTGGAATCAGCGGCCAGGGATTCGGCGTGAATTTCCCCGTCAGCTCCACGGCCATGGGCACGGCGGGCGGAGCGGGCTCTCTGGGGCTCCTGTTCGGCACCATCGGCGGAAGCATCCTGGAATTCCAGCTCCAAGCCCTCCAGACCGAGGGTGTGCTGAACATCCTCTCAAGCCCTTCCATCACCACCATGGATAACCAGATGGCCTTCACGGAAAACGGCGATAAAGTACCCTACGTATCCACGACGTCCACGAGCACCGGAACGACGCAGGACGTCCGGTTCATCGACGCCGTCCTGAGGCTGGAGATCACGCCCTACGTCATTGACAACAAGAGCATCAAGATGAAAATCATGGTGAAAAAAGACGAGGTTGACACCTCCCGAAACGTGCTGGGAAATCCTTATATTTACAAGAAACAGACGGAGACGACCCTCATCGTGCAGGACGGGGAGACGATTGTCATCTCCGGGCTGACCAAGAATAAAACATCCAACTCGGAAAGCGGGATCCCCTGGCTCATGGACATCCCCGTTCTCGGCTGGCTCTTCAAGGGCGAAAGCCGGGACAACAAGATGGAGGAGGTCCTCGTCTTCATCACCCCGCACATGCTGAAGCAGGCCGCGG
>CAYXFF010000077.1:0-5850 GCA_964464185.1 uncultured Syntrophaceae bacterium
ATCCTCTGTCTTGACAGGATCTTTTTGCAGGTCATGGTTTCCAGGCCGGTGGTTGCCGGGACCTTGACCGGCTTCATCCTGGGTCATCCCCAGACCGGGCTCGTCTCGGGTGCGCTGGTCGAGCTTCTATGGATTGACCGGTCTCCGTTCGGGACCGTTATTCCGCCCAACGACTCCATTGCGTCTATCATTATCGCGGCAAGCACGATTATTTCGGGGAAAATATTGGGTCATTCATCCCGGGAATTGATCGCGGTCGCGGTCCTTTTGTTTATCCCTTTGGGTATCCTCGGAAAGCAGATCGACATCCTGGTGATGGGGGCCAATGAAAAGGTGTCAAGAGATGCTCTTGACGACGCGGAAGCGGGCCGTGACGAAGAGATTTCCCGGAAACAGATCTCAGGACTGATAAAAACCTTTCTATTAACGTTTTTCTTTCTTCTCGGTTTTATACTCATCGCGACAGAGATCCTTCTGAGGGTTTATCCCGTCATTCCACCGAAATTGCACTTGTCAATAATGTATGTTTATTTTTTTCTTCCTCTTCTCGGAATTGCCGTAGCCCTGAGTACGGTCCGCATGAGAGGCATGATGCCAGTCTTTTGCGGGTTGTTCCTTATAATGACCGTCATCTTTGATATTCTATAAACATTTTTCGCTTGTTTCCGGATAGAAATGGCTCTTGAAGACAGGTTTTCAAGTTTTGTAATGATTGAAGAGATGACCGTTCAGGATATGGAGCAGATCATGGCCATCGAAAAGGTCTCCTTTCCAACGCCCTGGTCTGAAAATATGTTCAGAAAAGAGTTAAAAGTCTCCATGTCGAGAAATTTCGTCGCCCGTATAAAGTCGGAAAGAGGTAAGGAGCTTATAGGCTATATGAATTATTGGATTTATGCCGGGGAGTCCCACCTGAACAATATCGCCGTGCGAAGAGATTATCGCAGAAAAGGTATCGCTTCAAAATTAATGACGGAGATGATAAGAAAATCCTTGAAAGAAGGAGCCGCTTTGGGGACGCTGGAAGTGAGACGAACCAATGGAGCGGCCATCAGGCTTTATGAGAGATACGGATACATTATGAAAGGCGTAAGACCCAATTATTATGATGACACAAAGGAAGACGGACTGATCATGTGGTGCGATTTTAAAGAAAGCATGAAAAAGGTTTCGGAAAATGACATCTGAACATGCAAGAGATCTGACGCTGAAAGGAGTTGTCGCGGAAAGAAGAATAATTGCGGAAGATCATGTCCTTCTATCCATCAGCGCCGGTGAAATATTTCAATCGTCATCCCCCGGGCAGTTCGTGATGATTCGAGTGACGGACACGGAATCGCCATTCCTGAGCCGACCCATAAGCATTTATGCCCTGAGTCGGGAGGATGGGACGGCTGTTATTGACCTTATGGTTCGCGTCGTCGGTCGAGGGACGTCGTTTCTTTCAAGATTGAAGGCAGGAGATCGGGTTGATCTATTGGGTCCCCTCGGTAACGGATTTTCTATCCTTCCTGACAGGAGCCAGATTGTTCTTATTGCCGGTGGAATTGGAATTGCTCCGATTTCTTTTCTGGCTGACGGCTATTCGCATATCAAAACAGGGGAGGTCACATGTTATTTCGGGGCGCGATCCGAGAGCGTCCTGGTGGGGCTTGATCGAGTGAATAAAGCGTGCTCAAGACTTATATTGAGCACGGAGGATGGAAGCCGCGGATACCGTGGCTTAATAACCGATTTGTTTGAGAGAGACCTGAATAAATATAACAGGGAGGATACGGTTATCTATGCCTGTGGACCATCCCCCATGCTGATGAAAATACAGGCCCTTTTGAAGAAGAAGTCCATCATCTGCCAGGTGTCCGTGGAGGAGAGAATGGCCTGCGGTGTAGGTGCCTGCCTCGGCTGTGCCGTCCGGATGAAAAGCGGAGAATACAGAAGAGTTTGTCATGAGGGTCCCGTATTCAGCATCGAGGAATTGGCCTTTGATCAGGAAGGTTGAATCATGAAATCGAGGATGAACGTACATATCGGCAGGGGCCTGGTGCTCAAGAATCCCGTTATGACGGCATCGGGCACTTTTGGTTACGGAGAGGAATATGCGCGCTACATGGACATCAACCGTCTCGGCGCGATCATCGTTAAAGGCATCTCTCTTGAGCCTAGAAAGGGAAATCCGCCGCCGCGGATCATGGAAACCCCCTGCGGTATGCTCAATTCCATCGGGCTTGAAAATGTGGGCGTCGATTCCTTTATAAAAGAAAAACTTCCTTTTCTCAGGGGATTCGATACGGCTGTGATCGTGAACATTTTTGGTGAAAGCGTTGAAGAGTACCAGAACCTTGCAGCGCGTTTGAGTGAAACGGAAGGAGTCAGGGCACTGGAAGTGAACATTTCCTGTCCGAACGTGAAAAAGGGCGGGATTGCCTTTGGGACGGAACCGGGAATGGCCGCTGAAGTGACAAGGGCGGTGAAGCGGTCGACCGATCTTCCGGTTATTGTCAAGTTGAGCCCGAACGTATCGGACATAACGGTCATTGCCAGGGCTGTTGAGGACGGGGGAGCGGATGCCCTGTCGGTGATCAATACGCTGAGGGGCATGTCCGTGGATGTGGAGAAGAGAGTGCCCCATCTGAGGAATATCACGGGGGGGTTATCCGGTCCGGCCATCAGGCCGATCGCATTGAGAATGGTATGGGAGGTTGTTCAGGCCGTATCCATTCCTGTCATTGGAATCGGAGGCATCATGGAAGGCCGTGACGCCCTGCAGTTTATCATCGCAGGCGCCCGTGCCGTTCAGGTCGGGACAGCCAGTTTTTTGAATCCGGGGGCGGCCATTAATGTTCTGGAAGGTATCGAGGACTATCTTGAGAGGCATTCCATGGACGACATTACTCAGCTGATTGGATCGCTCGGAATCGATTAGAATCATGAAGGAGAGTTAAAGAATGGGAAGGGCCGAGATCGTCGCCAGGGGGATTTATCTCGTCGGCGGACCGAATATCTCCCACTCCTACGACGCAACCGTTTTTATCATAGACTTTAAGGGAGAACTCGTCATGATCGATGCGGGCGCAGGCAGAAGCGCCCGCGTTTTGGTCAAAAATATTGAGGGGGCCGGTCTTGATCCGGGGCGGATTTCCACGCTCATCCTGACCCATTGTCATATCGATCATATTGGCTCGGCGCCTTATTTCAGATCACAGTTTGGCTGCAGGCTGATGGCTCATGAACTGGACGCGAAAGCCCTAGAAGAAGGGGACCCGGTCTTGACGGCGGCAAACTGGTACGAAACAGAATTTCCGCCCACAGCCATGGATGGAATTCTGAAAGGAGACCATGAAATACTGTCCTTTGGTGAAGAGAAGCTTCATTGCCTTCATACGCCCGGCCACACTCCAGGCTCTATCGTGCTTTACCTGGACAGGGATGGGAAAAGAATTCTCTTCGGGCAGGACATTCATGGGCCTTTCATGTCGAGCTTCAAATCGGATATAAGAGAATGGCGAAAATCGATGGAAAAACTGCTCAAACTGGAGGCCGATATTCTCTGCGAAGGTCATTTCGGCATCTTTACGTCCAAAGAAAATGTTGCCGCTTATATAAAAAGCCAGCTCAGACAACATTCGTGATGCTCCCTTCTTATTAATTGAAGAATCAAGGGATTTTATCTTGATTTTCGAAAATGAAAGTGGTATCAATCCTCCTAGAGCTTGCCTGAATAATAATACTTAATAATCTCATAATACCATATAGTTAGAAGCCTATCCAAAACACGATTCAAAAAACGCTTTCAAGCTCTTTTTGATTTTGTTTGAGGGCTTTCATGAGCAATGAAGAAAAGGGGGTGATCCAAGCGTCTTAAATATTCCGTTAGAGGAGAGAATGTCATTTCAGACACAGGTTCAGGCAAAATGAAATTAAGTCAATAAAGGAGGGAACCCTTATGACGGTTTTTAAGGATTATGTGAAGAATAAGTACTCCAAACCTGCACCTTTGAAAGGGTTGCGGGTGCTGGAGGTTTGCACGCTTCTCTTCGGTCCAGCCGGCCCTTCATTTCTTGCCACGATGGGGGCGGAAGTCATTAAAATCGAATTGCCTCCAGCGGGGGATGTGACCCGGTCGCTCAATCCATTTGGATGGTTTTACCGGGAGCAGGGCCCCATGTACATGCATATCAATCCAACCAAATATTACATGGCCCTTGATCTCCATAAGGATGAGGCTCAGAAGATCTTCAAGGAACTCTGCGCGAAATCGGATGTTGTGGAGTTCAATCTGCGGCCCGCGGTCACGAAACGATGGAACATCGATTACGATGCGATCAACAAAGTTAATCCCGGCATCATCTATGTTGAGAAAAATGGATTCGGTCAATGGGGCCAGTATGCCGAGGAGGACCGGCCTTCCAATGACGGGGCCGCCCAGGCCCTTGCGGGATATGCCTGGATGTCCAGTTTTCCAAAGCGCCCGCCGCTCAAGCAGAGCATCTGGATATGCGACGTTTACGGTGCCTTGAACGCAGAGGTTGCCGTTCTCGCTGCTCTTCATCACAGAAGAAAAACGGGAAAGGGTCAGTACATCGAAATGTCCCAGAGCGAGAATATCATGAGGGCCATGGGATGGATATGGCCTTATCAGCAGATGACCGGAAAGGGGGCCGAACCTTCAGGGAATCGTGACCAGTGCATCTGCCCCGCCGACACGTTCCTCTGCAAAGATGATATCTTTGCGGCCATCGCCGCGCCCGCGCCGGATGAATTCAAAGGCCTTTGCGCCGCCATGGGACAGGCGAAGCTTTCCGATGATCCACGCTTCAAGGACCACACCACCAGACTGAAAGACGAGAACGCCCTTGCCATCCTCAAGATTATAGCGGACTGGGCCAGGACGAAGACGGCAAACGAGATTGAGGAACTGGGCAAGAAGAACGGATTCTCCGCCACGAGACTTCATAATGCCAAAGATATGAACGAAGACCCCCACAGGAGACAAAGGGATTTTGTCAAGGATATCGACGATCCCATGTACGGGAAGTATCCGGACCATGAATTTCCCGTTATGATGTCCAAGAGCCCCCCCAAGAACAAGTGGACGGTCAGACCTGTCGGTTTCGACAACGATTACATCATGACGAAAATTCTGGGCAGGAGTCAGGCGCAGATTGATGAACTATACACCCAGGGTGTTCTGGGCAAATGGAAAGATCAGCAGGGACGGCGCCCCCCGAAGGAATGGGACGGACAGTCCGGCGCGATTTTAAGGAGGTGATGAACAATGGCAGATTACAAAAGAGCAAAATGGGCGGATTGGGCGGATAAAATCCGGTCACTGGACGATCCGGCCAGGAATTTCGAAAAGCCGGAAGCCCTCGATGATATTTTGGTGCTGGACGTGAGCTCGCGGAGCATGGCAGGCTGCTATTGTTCTTCTCTCCTCGCAGAACTCGGAGCGGAAACCATCCGAATCGAACCTCCGGGAGGCGATTTCGCAAGAACGTACTCACCTAACGGAATCATGCACCAGGGCACGGGATTGGCGTATTTGCAGGAAGGACGAAACAAGTATCACATCACGCTGGATCTGGAAAAAGAGGAGGGCCGGGAGATTTTCAAAAGCCTTGCAGGGCAGGCCGATGTTGTGATTGAAACCTATCCGGCGGGGACCATGGATGCCTGGGGAATCGGTTATGAAGCGCTTTGCAAACTCAATCCCCGGCTCATTTATGCGTCCATAACGGCCTTTGGACAGTTTGGACCGGAGAGTTCGAGGAAACAATATGACTATGACAATGTCAGTCAGGCCAGATCCGGTATTCAATACGGAACGGGCGAGGTTCTCCCGGAAGGCAA
>CAYXFF010000077.1:5950-7541 GCA_964464185.1 uncultured Syntrophaceae bacterium
GCCCTGTGGCTTTACGGGTTCTTCCCGACGAAAGACGGCGGCGTTTTTCTGGGAGGATTGCGCCTTGAAATGTGGAAGGCCTTCGTCGATATCCTTGGCAAGTGGGACGAGTGGAAAGCCGATGAATGGACAACCCTTGCGCCCTTTATGAAGAAGGACTGGCAGTTGAAGTATCAGGGAATGATTGATCCCTTAACGGCCCAGTACACCAGCCAGGAACTGACTCAGAAGTCGATTGACTACGCGAAGAGCGGGCGCCTGGCGCCGATCACGCCGGTGGTGGCCGAGATCGTTTCTCCCTGGAAGGCCATGCAGGATGAGAACTGGAAAGATCGGGGGATGTTCACCCCGGTGCAGGACCCTGTTTACGGGTCGGTCGTCTGCGCCCAGGCACAGTGGAAGGCGACGGAGACGCCTCCCCGGACGAAATGGGTCTGCCGGCCGGTGGGTTATGACAACGGCTATGTCTATCTCAATTACCTTGGGTACGGCCCCGTGAAACTCAAGGAACTCGAAGGAAAAGGAATCATCTGACCCGGATAGTCAGGAGAGGGACTACCTTAGATAAACATTCAGTTCAAGCAAGGGAGGGGAACTTCAACCCCTCCCTTATTTTTTCTTTTTGGCCGGTTCATTTTCCAGGAAGACGTCGAACATCGATGGAAAGGGCGTCATGGCGGAAAAAGCCTTCTGCGCCTGGCCGGTGAAATCAGCCCCTAGATCAAGCCATTTTTCGAACTGTTTATCGACGGAGCTTTTATAGACAAGATAGTTCCGGAGAATCTGCTGGAGATGCTTTTCCAGGAATTCGTTCAAAATCGTTTCACCGTGACGTATGATCAGGTGAAGGAGCGGCACAGGCAGAAGGATGTTCTTTCGTTTTGCCTCATCGAGAATAATCTGTGTCAGAATGAAGGCGGTCACGTCTTCTTTTGTCTTTGCGTCAACGACCTCCACCTGTCGGCCTTCTTTGATAAGATCGGCAACCTGTTGCAATGTCACGTAGGCATTTTTCTCCGTGTCATATAAGCGCCGGTTTGTATATTTTTTGATAAGGGCTTTGTCCTGCATGGCACCTCCCGAACAAAGAATCATTAGATGACACAGTGCAATAATATTTTTATGCTCCTGTGTCAACAAATATTTTAATACTTTTTATAAAAAACATATATGTATTATATTACAAGAAGATAGACTCTTGTGTATTATTTATACCCGATTGAAGACGAGGAAGAAAAAATGATGCACTGCAACATTATTTGCTTGACAAACACGAAAGGAGCTATATAATAGTCTCAAATTCACAGTTTGTGAAAAATCAAATTCAGGAGGTATTCGTATCATGGAACCGTACAAAATCGCAAAGCAGACCATCGAGTTCTACAAATCAACCTTTGACAACACCTTCAACGCCCTGATGATGCTCCAGGAGCAGACACAGAGAATGCTGAAGATGCAGCTGGATCAGAGCACGGGTGTTCCCGAAGAAGCCAAGAAGGCGATCACGGAGTGGGTCAAGACCTACAAAAAAGGATGCGAGGAATTCAAGAGCTCCGTGGATCAGAGCTTCAAGAGGGTGGAGTCCTACTTT
>CAYXFF010000078.1:0-7534 GCA_964464185.1 uncultured Syntrophaceae bacterium
ACCATGTTCGCCATGGTGCTGGCCATCGGCCTCCTGGTGGACGACGCCATCGTGGTGGTGGAAAACGTGGAACGGATCATGAGGGAGGAGGGACTTTCCCCCCGCGAAGCCACGGCCAAGTCCATGGAACAGATCACCCCTGCCCTGATCGGCATCGGCCTGGTCCTCGCGGCGGTCTTCGGCCCCATGGCGTTTTTCCCCGGCTCGACGGGCGTCATTTACCGTCAGTTCGCTATCACCATCGCCGCTTCGATGCTCCTGTCGGTGCTCGTGGCCTTGATCCTGTCGCCCGTCCTTTGCGCGTCCCTCCTCAAGCCGGAGGCCGAGGGGCATGTAGCGGCAGAAGGGGCTATCTGGTTCCTGCGCCCGTTTTTCCTGTGGTTCGACCGAAACTTCTTCCGGTTCCGAGACCTCTATGTGCGCCTCGCCAACCGTGTCCTTTCCCAAAAAAGGCGTTACCTGGCGGTTTTTGTCGTCATGGTGGCCGCTCTGGGGTTTCTTTTCATGCGCATGCCGACGAGCTACCTCCCGGATGAGGATCAGGGGATTCTCCTCGCCCAGATCCTCATGCCGACCGGCGCCACCCTGGAGCAGACCCAGGCCGTCGCCGACGACGTCCAGCGCTATTTTCGGGAGCGCGAAAAAGAGGCTGTGGAATCCTGCATGACCATCGTCGGCATCGGCTTTTCCGGCCGGGCCCAGAACAACGGCATGGTGTTTGTGAAGTTGAGGGACTGGCACCTTCGGAATCGTACGGATCTGCGGGTAAAGGCCGTTTCTGAACGGGCCATGAGGGCCTTTTCCTCCGGGATCCGCAACGCCTTGGTCTTCGCCTTCCCGCCCCCCGCCGTCGTCGAGATGGGCAATGCCCGGGGGGTGGATTTCCAGTTGGTGGACCGGGGCGGCCTGGGGCACTTGGCCTTGATGAACGCCCGCAACCAGCTCCTCGGCATGGCGGCGAAAGATCCGCGGCTGGCAAATGTCCGGCCCAACGGCATGGAGGATGTGCCCGAGTTCCGGATCGATGTGGATTGGGAAAGGGCAGGCGCCCTAGGACTCCCCGTCACCTCCATCAACAGAAGTATCTCGGCGGCCTTCGGGGGCTCTTATGTCAACAATTTCATCCAGGGCGGCCGGGTGAAGAAGGTTTACGTTCAGGCCGACGCCCCCTACCGCATGCTCCCCAAGGATCTGGAAAAGCTGTATGTACGCAATACGGCAGGGAAGATGACGCCCTTCGCCTCCTTCGCCACCACCCGCTGGACAACGGGTTCCCCCCGGCTGGAGCGTTTTAACGGGTTCCCGTCCCGGAACATCTGGGGAGAGCCGGCGCCGGGGAGAAGTTCCGGCGAGGCCATGCAGGCCATGGAAGAGATAACGGCCAAGCTGCCCCATGGGATCGGTTTCGACTGGAGCGGACTTTCCTACCAGGAGCAGATGGCCAAGGCTCAGGCGCCCCTTCTCTATGCCTTTTCCATTCTGGTCATCTTCCTGTGCCTGGCGGCGCTCTACGAGAGCTGGCCCATCCCCATCTCGATCCTGCTGGCCCTGCCCCTGGGGGCTATCGGCGGCGTCATCGCCTCCAGCATGCGGGGACTTCACAACGATGTCTACTTTCAGATCGGGCTTTTGACCACCCTGGGATTGACCACCAAAAACGCCATCCTGATCGTCCAGTTCGCCAAGGCCCGGGTGGAAGAAGGCATGGGCCTCATCGAGGCGACGCTGGAGGGGTCGAAATTACGCTTTCGTCCCATTGTCATGACGTCTCTGGCCTTCGGGTTTGGCGTCCTGCCTCTGGCCGTGAGCACCGGCGCAGGCGCCGGGGCCATGACGGCCATCGGCACCGGGGTATTGGGGGGGATGATCACAGGCACCGTCCTGGTGGTGGTTTTTGCGCCCCTCTTCTATGTGTTGATCGAAACGTTCTTCGGGAAAAAGAAACCGGGGAAAACAGCCGACCCGGAAGGCGCCAGGCCATTCTTCCAGTCGATGAAAAAGCTTCTGGGAAAACGCGGGAAGGGTGACGCTGCCGAAACGGATGACGCAAATCCATCAGGGGAGCAATGATATGCAAAGATACCTTATTTTTCTGTTGATGGGCATTGCTCTCGGGCTGGGCGGCTGCACCCTGGCTCCGAAATACACGAGACCCGCCGCTCCTGTCCCCGCGGACTGGCCGAAGGGAGCGGCTTATCAGGAAACAAAAACAGCGGCCGGTATTCCGGCGGCCTTGGATCTGAAGTGGCAGGAATTCTTCACGGATGAAAAACTTCAGAAGATCATTGCGGCGGCCCTGAAAAACAACCGCGACCTGAGGCTTGCCGCCCTGAATGTTGAAAGGGCGCGGGCCCTGTACGGGATCCAGCGCGCCGAACTTCTGCCAGCCGTCAATGCCGTCGGCAGCGGGAGCAGGCAAAGGGTGCCGGCGGACCTTTCAACCACCGGGTCGGCGATGACCGCTGAACAATACAGTGTCAATCTCGGTATCAGTTCCTGGGAGATCGACTTCTTCGGCCGCATCCGCAGCCTGAAGGATCGGGCGCTGGAGGAGTACCTCGCCACGGAGCAGGCCGGCCGCAGCGCGCGGATCCTGCTGGTTTCTGCTGTCGCCAACGCCTATCTCGCTCTTGCCGCGGACCGGGAAAACCTCAAGCTGGCAGAGTCTACCCTTGAAACCCAAGAGGCCGCCTACCGTTTGATCCGGCGGCGCTATGACGTCGGACTCGCTTCCGAACTGGATCTAAATAGAGCGCAAAGCCAGGTGGATGCGGCCAGGGGAGACGCCGCCCGCTACACGCAGCAGGCGGCTCAGGATGAAAACGCCTTGAACCTTCTGGTCGGTTCTTCCGCGCCGGGCGACCTTCTGCCCGCGGAACTGGGCAGCGCCGCCCCGCTCAGAGAGATTTCCACCGGCACACCTTCCGAGATTCTCCTGCGCCGGCCGGATATCCTGGCGGCGGAGCATCGTCTCAAAGCTACCAACGCCAATATCGGCGCCGCCCGGGCGGCATTCTTTCCCCGCATTGCCCTGACGACCAACGTCGGAACCGCAAGCTCCGAGCTGTCCGGTCTCTTCAAATCCGGATCGTATACGTGGAGTGTCGCCCCGCAGATCGTGATGCCGATTTTTGACGCCCGCATGTGGTCCGCTTATGATGCCACAAAAGTGGAAAGGGAAATCGCGCTGGCCCAATACGAGAAGGCCATCCAGACCGCTTTTCGGGAAGTGGCCGACGCCCTCGCCGTCCGGGGTACGGTGGACCAGCAGTTATCCGCTCAGCAATCTCTGGTCAAAGCTGTTGCCGAAACCTACCGCCTTTCGAATGCTCGTTATATGAAGGGAATAGACAGCTACCTGGGCGTTCTGGACGCGCAGCGTTCCCTTAACGCGGCGAAACAGGGGCTGATCGTTCTCCGCCTGGCCCGGCTGTCCAACCTGGTGACCCTTTACAAGGTGCTGGGCGGGGGTCAGTAAGAAAAAGATACGGGGTCAAATCTTTATTCTTGAATCCGGGGGAAATAGGGGCCATGCTCGGCGCGATAGCGGGAGACATCATCGGTTCCATTTATGAATTCAGTCCTGTCAAGACGACGGAATTTCCGCTTTTCAGTCCGAGCTGCGCCTTCACCGACGATACGGTTTTGACGGTTGCCCTCGCGGATGCCATCCTCCACGGAAAAGACTATGCCGCTGAGATGAAGGACTACTACCGCTGCTATCCCGACCGCGGATACGGAGGCTCTTTTCACCGGTGGGCGCGTTCGAGGGGCAGCCAGCCTTACAACAGCTGGGGCAACGGGGCGGCCATGCGGATCAGCCCGGCGGGATTCGCCTACGATACCCTGGAAGAAGTCCTTGCCCGGGCGGAAGCTTTCACGGCCGTTACCCACAATCACCCGGAGGGAATCAAGGGCGGCAAGGCAACGGCCGCGGCCGTCTTTCTCGCGCGGACGGGAACCTCCAAAAAAGAAATCCGGAAATACATTGAGAGCGGGTTCGGCTACAACCTGTCCGGGACGCTGGCGGAGATAAGGCCGGCCTATCGTTTCGACGAGTCCTGCCAGGGGACGGTGCCCCAGGCTTTGATAGCGTTTCTGGAATCGGAGGATTTCGAGGACGCTGTCCGGAAGGCCGTTTCGCTCGGCGGCGACAGCGACACCCTGGCCTGCATCACGGGCGGCATCGCCCAGGCGTTTTACGGCGGCGTGCCGGAGCTCATCGTGAAGAAAGTCTATGAGATTCTCGATGACGCATTGGGCGCGGTAACGAGGGAGTTCACGCGCAGATTCGGATCGCCTCGCGGCCCTCACCGGTGAGAGCCTGCGCCGTGCAGGGAAGTCAGAAATAACAGAGGCAGCTTTGTCGGCTGACCTGCTATTCTGGCTATATCCGGCTAATTCGGTTTACGTATTTACGATAAAATAAGCAAAAGCTAAGTTGGTATATTCATTGTTCGGTTGACAACCAAGGAAGAGAAAAAGGATGAAAAAGAAGCTCTCAATGATAATGGAGTGGATACGACCTGCCGGCATAGTGCTGGCGTATTTCCTGTCAGAATATCTTGGTACTGACGCCATATCCAGATTTCATATGCTGGGACCACCCGTGGTAATGGTCATGTCCGGAACAGTGGCCTTTGAATCTTTGATTCTGGGGGAAGTTGGTTCTGAGAAAATTGGTTATAAACCCGATCGTGCATATCAGATCCAATCCGGTTTGAATAATCTGGCAACAGCCGCAACAGCCCTGCTGGTTTTTATGCTGGATTGGGGGCGATATGCGGACGCTGCCATTGTAACCGCAATGCTGCTGTTCTTTACTCTTTCGTCTGTAAACCATGCGGCAACGGCCATCAGGGAACACAACATGAAGCCCGTCAATTTGATGCGTCCGATTATGACCTTGTTGCTGATAGGCATCCTGCTCCCTTCTATGTTCAAAGCACTTTATCAGTGAAGGGAAATGCGAAAACGGGTTCAGCCTTGCGCATTGACATTTGGAAGAAAAGAAGGTTACCTGGGAAAGAGACTGTCAACCCCTCAGTAGAACACAGATCGCAGCTTATCATTCAAAACCTGATCCAAATGAGTGCAGAAAGGTATGGGTCGGGGTATTGAAATATTCAGGGTGGACGCGATGGAAAATGTATTTATATTTTCGATAGACGGTGCAACGGCAAAGGCAAACTTCGGTATCACAATTGAAAAAGGTTATGAACTTGAAACCGTATTGCCATTTATTCATGAAGAGGCTCAGATTGAAGAGTTAAGGCATGCTTACCCCGACGGAAAATGTTATATTTGGGGGGTGCGGGAAAGGGGTGACAACTTTTCAACCTGGAATATCATGGCTGAAGGTGATCTTGTCCTTGGCTATCGCAATCGTTCAATCGTGTCCGCCTCCTATGTTTTGATGAAGATAAATAATCCATCGCTGGCAGCCAGATTATGGAGCAAAAATACAGAAGGGCCATTTAGCTTGATGTGCTTTACGAATGGACCGCATTTAGGTGAGGTTCCGATTGTCCCGCAGATGTTGAGATATCTCGACCAGGACTACACGGATTTTACAAAACTCAATTCACAAAAGTGCGATAATATATTGAATGACTATGGATCATTCGAAACCTTTGTTCGACTTGGTTTAGGATATGATTTTCCTTTCAGCTTTCGCCATTCAGAATAAGTGACATGAGATGGGGGGTCAACAAAGCCCCGGGTCCGATTTCCTGATCCGTTCATGGAATACGAGTGATTATCACAAAATAAAAGCATATCTGAATAAGGCATTGTCCATCCGTTAACAGCCGATTCACCAGGGTTATTCCGTGCGCGCTGTCGCAGCCTTCCTCAAGTTGATCTTTGCTCTTCCCGCGCTGCTCATGGGAATTTCGATTGATGATTGCGGTGGGTTTTTATTGGGCGAGAGGCGCATTGAATGAACTCCGGAAAAAATAGCGCGAAGGAATAACAGGGTCTGGAAATGCATATTGACATTTGAGTGATTCTCGGTTCATGGTTCTTTATGGCGAGGAAATCACGGATCGATTTCGACGGCGCCCTTTGCTGCGTCATCGTTCATCTATTAACCAGGGAGGTGCTGCATGAAGAAACAATACCTTATCAATATCAATTTCTATGAAAGGCGCTTTAGGAGCGGCAGACTGTCTGGTTCAAGGAACGGCATGAAGCCTTGCCGCATGCTCTGAACAGTGTCAATCAAACATAAGGAGTTGAGAAAATGAAAAATAAGAAAAGGATTATTATTATCGGAGGTTCCGCTTCCGGTCCCAAGGCTGCTGCAAAGGCAAGAAGAATCGATAACAATGCGGAAGTGATCATCTTTCAGAAGGATCCCGACCTTTCCATGGCATCCTGCGGATATCCCTATTACGTCGGCGGGTATTTCGATGACAGGAACATGCTCCTCTCCACGACGACAGGCGTGACAAGGAACCCCATGTTCTACCTCAATGCAAAGGATATCGACGCAAGGGTGAATACAGAAGTGACAGCCATCGACCGGGACGGCCATTCCTTGTCATTCAGGAACGTAATCACGGGCGAGACGGGAAGCATGAACTACGATAAATTGATCATCGCCACCGGTTCCATCCCCCGGATGCCTCCCGTTCCAGGTGTCGGGCTCGAAGGGATTACCTCGTTGCAGTCCATGAGGGATGCCGACTTTCTGCGCAACGTGAGGGATGAGGGAAAGATCAAAAAGGCCGTGGTCGTCGGCGGAGGTTTGATCGGGATCGAAACCTGTGAAGCCCTGCAGCTTGCGGGCATAGAGATTACGGTGATCGAACTGCTGCCCCAACTCCTCACGTTCCTCGACTGGGAGCTTGCAAAGCTTGTCGAAAATCATGTCAGGATCAAGGGGGCAAACGTCATTACAGATAACGGCATTGCCGAGTTCCTAGGCGAGAACGGCAGACTGACGGGGGTAAAGCTCGTGAACGGGGCGGAATTGCCCAGTGAGCTGGCCGTTGTCGCTATCGGAGTCAGACCCAATGTGAAATTAGCTCAGGCAGCGGGTCTGAAAATCGGAGAAACGGGGGGACTGGCGGTCAATGAATACATGCAGACCTCGGATCCTGACATCTATGCCGTGGGGGATTGCGTCGAAGTCGTCAACCTCATTACCGGCAGGAAAGTCCTCGCGCCTTACGGCGATCTCGCCAATCTCCAGGGGCGCGTCGCAGGGGAAAACGCCGCATCGGAAAACTGCGTGACCTTCCCCGGGACGATCCAGACGGGAATCTGCAAGGTTTTCGATTATGCAGCGGGCTCGACAGGGCTGAGTGAGACGGCAGCAAGGAAATTGGGCTATGACATCATCACCGTAATCAATGCCAGCCCCGACAAACCCGACTTCATGGTTTCAAATCTGCTCGTGACCAAGCTCACTGCAGAGAGGAAAACGGGCCGGGTGCTCGGAGCCCAGTGTATCGGTCCCGGCAACGTGGCCAAACAGATCTCCCAATGGGCTATGGCCATTCAGGGTCGCATGACCGTCGAGGATCTT
>CAYXFF010000079.1:0-7448 GCA_964464185.1 uncultured Syntrophaceae bacterium
TTCCGACAAGATACCCATCCGGACATAAATGGGCCGCGTTACTCTCCTCATTTCGGGGAGCCTCCTGGCAAAGAAGAAGGCACCCAGGACGCACAAAAGACCGCACAGAAAAAGCGTCGCGGGAGCGCCGATCCGCGACGCCAGCACGCCTGCGAAGAGACTCCCGAAAGGCCCCATTCCCATCACGGCCATGGAAAAGAAGCTCATCACTCTCCCCCTCTTATCGTCGTCTACGATTGTCTGAAGGAGCGTGTTGCCGGAGACAATCTGCACCATGATGCCGCCGCCCATCAGGAACATCATGCAAAGGGAGAGGGCGAGAACGCCGGATTGGGAAAAGAAGATCATTCCGAAACCGAGGAGAGCCGACGCGGCGGCGATCACCCGTCCCAGCCCCAGCACCGTGCCGCGCGAAGCGAGATAGATCGACCCGGCGATGGCCCCCAACCCTGAAGCCGCCATGAGGAAGCCCATGGTCTGCGGCCCTCCCTGAAGGATGTCCCTCGCGAAGACAGGCAGCAGGACGATGTAGGACATGCTCATGAAACTGATGAGGGCGAGCTGAAGGAGAATATAACGAATCGGTACGAAACCGGAAGCATAGGCATAACCTTCCTTTAGTACGTGCAGGAAACGGGCCGCATGCTTCGCTTTTTCTTTCGGCGGTATTCTCATGGCCAGCAGCATGACGATGATGGCGATAAAGCTGATCCCGTTCATGAGAAAGCAGACCCCTTCGCTGAAAAGGACGATGATGAATCCGGCCACCGTGGGCCCGAGCAGCCTTGCCCCGTTGAAGATCAGAGAGTTGAGGGCGATGGCGTTTCCGAGGTCACCCCTCTCCTCTATCATTTCCACGACAAAGGACTGGCGCGCGGGAATATCGAGGGCGTTGATCAGGCCGAGGCAGGCGCTCAGGACAACGAGGTGCCAGACATGGATAAGTCCCGTCAGTGTGAGAAGAGCGAGGGTCAGGGCCTGGATCATGGCAAGGGTCTGGGTCGCCAGGAGAACGCGATGGCGGTTCCATCGGTCCGAATAGACGCCGGCAACGGCGGTGAATAAAAAAACGGGGATGTTGGCGGAAAATCCGACGATGCCGAGAATGAATGGAGAATTGGTGAGGCGGTAGGCAAGCCAGCCCATGGCGATCTGCTGCATCCATGTCCCGATGAGCGACACGGCCTGGCCGCCGAAAAAAAGACGATAATTTCTGTGGCGCAGGGCCCTGAGCAGGAACCTAAGACCGCTTTGCCCCATGTCCGTCGATGATCCTCTCTTTTTTCAGCGTTTCTATTTCTTCCGGGGAATAGCCGAGAAGGTCTCTCAAGACCTCCTCCGTGTGTTCTCCCAATAACGGAGCCGGCGAATACACCTCGCCCGGTGTTTCGGAAAGCCTGAAAGGGGAACCGGCGATTTTCATTCTGCCGACGCCCGGCTGATCGATTTCAACGATCATTTTCCGATAGCGGATATGGGGGTCTTCGCAGATTTCCTTCACGTTGTTCACGCGGGAGTAGGGGAGCCCGGCCTTGTCGAAAATAGCCGACCATTCTTTTGTCGTCCTCTTTTCGAATTCCCCGGACAGGATGGAGACGAGGTCCTTCACGTTTTTCGTCCTGAGCGGATTGGTCCTGAACCGGGGCTCACGCGCCAGTTCCTGCCGGCCGACGGCATCGCAGAAGGTGACCCACAGTTCGTCGTTTCCGATCGCCGCTATGATCCAGGAGTCCTTTGTCCGGAAGCTCTGGAAGGGCACGATGGAAGGATGCCTGCTTCCGAGAGGTTCCGGTATCTCGCCGGCGACCGTGTATCGCACGACGGCGTTTTCCAGTACGGCGAAAAGCCCGTCCACCATGGAACCGTCGTAGTGCTGTCCCCTGCCCGTTTTATCCCGGTGTCTCAGGGCGGCAAGAATCGCGATCACGGCCTGATGTCCCGCGATAATGTCGCCCGCTGAAAACCCTGCGCGGCACGGGGGCCCCCCTTCCGGGCCGGTGATGCTCATCAGGCCGCTGTAGCCCTGTGCCGCCACATCGTAGAAGGGCCTGGAACGATATTCGGGAAGGGCATCGTGACCGAAACCGCAGATGGAGGCGTAAACGATCCGGGGGTTGATTTTCCGGATATCCTCCCAGCCGAACCCCATTTTGTTCATCGTGCCGGGTCTGAAATTTTCCACAAGGACATCGCCCTTCTCGATCAGCGCGAGCAGGATATTCTTTCCTTTTTCCTGCCGCAGATCGAGCACCATGCCCTTCTTGTTTCGATTGAGGCTTATGAAATAAGCGCTCCGATTCTTGTCGGGTTCGCCGACGAAAGGCCCGTAGGTCCTCGCGTCGTCCCCGCGGAACGGTTCAACGTGAATGACCTCGGCGCCCAGGTCGGCCATGATCATCGTGGCCGTCGGCGCCGCCAGCACGTGACTCAGATCAATAACCCTGATTCCTTCCAATGACCGGCTCATTTTTTCTCCCGCTGAAGCGGATTTCCGCCGCGCTGTCTTTTCAGTTTTGAGATTTTAACAGCATGTTGAAAAACCCGCAATTTCCACCAGAATGTCATCCCCGCGGAGGCGGGGATCCATGGTTCGACAAGCTCACCATGACATCATTCCTTTTAAACTTGAAACCTGAAACTTGCAACTGATTTGCGACGGGCCGGGTTTTTTCCCTATGAAACGAGGAGGCGTAAATGATATAAGGCCCTGGGAAAGAGAGGTCGATCTCAAATTGGGAATGGATGGCAAATCACAGAAGCTGGCCGTTCTGGCCCTGGCGGTCATGTCCATCATCTGGGGCTATAACTGGGTGATCATGAAGGAATCGCTGAAATATTGCGATCCCTTCGATTTCGCCGCCATCCGCACATTCTTCGGCTCTCTCCTGCTCTTTCTCGTGCTGGTCATCCGGGGAAAGAGTCTTCGCCCGAAGGAAGTCCCGCTCACCATCCTTCTGGGTCTGCTGACGACCACCGGCTGCATCGGGATTTCCACGTGGGCGCTGAAATTCAGCGGCGCCGGAAAGACGGCTGTACTGGTATACACCATGCCTTTCTGGCTCCTCATTCTGGCCTGGCCGATCCTGGGCGAGCGCATCCGGGGGATTCAGTGGATTGCCGCGGCCGCGGCTTTCACCGGGCTCATCGCTATCCTGGAACCCTGGAACATGCGGGGGAGCCCCTTCGGAAATTTTCTGGGCATTGCCGCGGGGATTTTCTGGGCGGCGAGTGCCATCGTCACGAAGATCATTCGAAAAAGATCGGCGGATTTCGATCTCGTCTCCATCACCGCCTGGCAGCTGATGTTCGGCGCTTTGCCCCTGGTGGTGATTGCCTTCACCTTATCGGCAAGGCCGATCGAGTGGACACCCTACTTCACCGGGGCGATCATCTATAACATCATCTTCACGAACGCCGTGGCCCTGCTGCTCTGGTTTTACAGCCTGCACGCACTTCCCGCCGGCATCGCCGGAATGGGCACCCTGGCGACCCCGGTTATCGGCGTTCTGTCGGCGTCCGTGCAGCTGGGTGAAATACCGTCGCCGGTGGAGGCCTGGGGGATGATCCTGATTCTGGCGGGGCTCGCGTTCGTTTCCCTGCCGGGCATCCTGGAATACCGGAGACTGCGGGTATTAATCAGGAATAACGGGTGACAGCATGAACTTCGACGTAGAAAACGGGATACGGCTGTGGTAGGGTAAACCGTCTTCGAAAAAACCATAAAAGGAGGGAGTTATGGGATCATTCGGAAATCTGGACGCGCTTTTTCAACCTAAGAGCGTGGCGCTTATCGGGGCATCGGGAACGCCGGGGAAACTTGGATATGATATTCTTTACAACCTCATTCAAGCGGGGTTCAAGGGGCCGATCTGCCCCATAAACCCGAAGGCCGATGAACTCCTCGGACTCCCCGTCTATAAAGATATCGGTTCCATCCCTTCGCCGCCGGAACTGGCGGTAATTGTCATCCCCTCGAAGATGGTTGTCGGCGCTATAGAGGAATGCGGGAAGGCCGGGGTGAAGGCCGCAGTCGTCGTTACCGGCGGTTTTGCCGAAGCCGGCGAGGAAGGCGAAAAGATGCAGCTGGAACTGGCCCGCGTTGCGAATCAATACGGCGTCCGGGTTGTCGGCCCGAACTGCCAGGGCATTAACAGCCCGCATTATTACCTCTGCGCCTCCTGGCCGCTCATCACCACGCAGGGCAAGATCGCCTTCATTTCCCAGAGCGGCACCGTGGGCGCCGCCCTCATCGACTGGGCGAGCCAGGAACATCTCGGATTCAGCGTCTTTGTGAGCCTGGGCAACCGGGCCGACGTCTGCGAATCGGACTGCATCGAATATTTCAATCATGATCCCAACACGAAGGTCATCGCTCTCTACATAGAGGGCGTCAAGAGGCCGCAGTATTTCCTCGAATCCCTGGCAAAAGCGACCAAGCCCGTCGTGATTCTCAAGTCCGGGCGGACGGCCCGGGGACGCGTCGCCGCCGAGAGCCACACCAAGTCCCTGGCCGGGAGCGACGCGATTTACGAGGCCATCTTCAAAAAATACCGGGTATACAGGGCGGATAATCTCGAGGAGCTCTATGACTTCTCCAAGGCGCTCGCTTACATGGAGAAGCCCAAAGGCCGGCGGCTTCTCAATATCTCCAGCTCCGGCGGCGCGGCCATCCTCGCCATTGACGAGGCGGAGAAACTGGGGTTCACGAACCCGGCGCCCGCGCAGGATCTTAAGGAAAGACTGAGGGCTTTTCTCCCCTCCCACTGCGGCGTGAGCAATCCCATTGATCTGACGGGCGACGCCATCACGGATCCGAGCCTTTATTCAAAAACGATTGTAGAGGCCAAATCGGATTACGATACGAGCGTCGTTATCTTCGGCGATCCCATTCACGGGGCCTCGGATATCGTGACGGGAAAGGGCGAGGTGGTCGTCTTTTGCGGCGGCGCCGATGTTGAGCGGGAGGAATCGAAGCTCATGCACCGGAAGGGGATCCCCGTTTATCCGACACCGGAGCGGGGCGTCCGGGCCCTCTACCAGCTTGTCCGCTTTGATCCGGTCCCACGGGCCGGGAAAGAGCCCCATGACGCGCCCGCCGCCGCTCTGAATCTCGTCCCGGCGAAGGAGTCCGTGGCGCTTCTCAGGAAATACAAGATCCCGGCGGTGGAGGCCCGGCTGGCGGTGTCTGCGAAGGATGCCGCGGCGTTGGCGAAAAAATTCGCGAAACCCGTGGCCCTCAAGATCGCTTCGCCCGACGTGTCGCACAAGACCGATGTGGGCGGCGTGCGGCTCGGTCTTGAGAAGCAGACGGAAGTGAAGAAGGCTTTTGAAGAAATCATCAAGAACGTGAAGAAACGGGTTCCGAAGGCCCGGATCGAAGGCGTCACCGTGTCGCCCATGGCGAAACCGGGGGGATTCGAGGTCATCCTCGGCGTCATCAAGGATCCCCAGTACGGCCCCGCCCTCATGTTCGGCCTGGGAGGGATCTTCACGGAGATTTACAAGGATGTGCAGTTCTGCCTGCTCCCGGCGAAGGACCGGGAGTTCAAGGAAATGATCCGGGGCATCAAGGGGTACCCGCTTCTGGCCGGCGTGCGGGGTCAAAAGCCGAAGGACGAAAAGGCCTTGATCAGTGTCATGAAGGCCGTGGCGAAGCTCGTCAAGGACCACCCGGAGATTGACCAGATCGATCTCAACCCCATTCTCGTTTACGAAAAGGGCATCTCCGTGGTGGATTACAGGATATACACAAAATAAGAGTTTCTAGTTTCTGGTTTCAAATTATTGAACAACATTATGGGAGGTATCCCCATGCAGTTTCTGGTTTTCGGTTATGACGGGAAGGACGACAAGGCGATGGAGCGCCGCATGGCGTCGCGGGAGGCCCATCTTGCCGGGGTGCTGAAGATGAAAGAGGAAGGAAAGTGCATTTACGGCATCGCCATGCTCGATGAGCAGGAAAAGATGATTGGTTCCGTCATGGTGATGGATTTTCCGTCGAGGGCGGAACTGGACGCCTGGCTCAAGGTGGAGCCTTATGTGATTGGAAAAGTCTGGGAAAAGATCGACGTATTCAACGCGAAGGTGCCGCCGTTGTTCATGGGCAAATGAAGCTGAGCGACAGGGACTTTGATCGGGTTGTCAAGCGGGCGATCAGGCGCATTCCCCGGCAGATCCGCCGCCATTTGAAAAATGTGCTGATCACCGTCCGGAAGTATCCTTCCCGGGAGATGCTCGAAGAGCTCGGGATCTCCCCGGCGGAGCCGCCGCCCCTCGGCCTCTACAAGGGGGCCTCCCTCATGGAGCGATCGGAGACGTATCCGCCCCTTTATCCAGACACGATTTTCATATTTCAGGAACCCCTCGAGGAGATGTGCGGCACCACGGAGGAGTTGGAGAGGGAAATAGAGATCACGGTGGTTCACGAAGTGGCGCACTTCATCGGCATCGACGACGAGAGGCTGGCGGAACTTGGATATGATTAACGAAAGAAAACAGGTTGTTCTATTTTATGGCAGCCGGGTTTCTGTTTTGTCGTAGATCTCTTTTCTGTGACAGATTCCCAGAATCAGAATCTCGCCTTCTCCGATCTTGAAAACCACTCGATAATCCCCGACTCTCAATTTCCAGTATCCTTTCAACGTTCGCCTCAGCGGCTGGCCGTATTCGTGAGGAGAGGTCATGAGTCTTTCTTCAATAGCGCGGCGGATGCGATCCTTCGTTTTCTGGTCGAGCTTTTTGATGTCCAGGTCTCTGACGGCCGAATGGTATTTGACGGTGAACACCGCGTTCTATTTCCAGACCTGTCTATGGGAGAGCATCTTCGATTTTTTCAGGGATTTTTCGCGCGTTTCGGCGAAAGCGGTAAGTGCCGTATCCTCTCTCAGTTCCAGGGCCTCCCGAATAAGATCCCGGGCCACCGTGGACATGGAGATTCCATTCGTCTCAGAGAGATCGTGGATGGCCTTGTAAATCGGCTCTTCTATAACAATATTCAGTCTTGGGTTTTTCGCGGGCATAGCATGCTCCTTGAGGTGTCATTTTGTGAAGTGTACCACAAGTGATACACCATGTCAACTCGAGAGCCTGACTTTCTTCCCGTCTATTTCGAGGGTCGTCTTGGAATAGGTGTCCTTTCGGATGATCTTTCCATCCTTGAAATGCATCACGTCGACGCCGCGCCTGCGCTCCGGCTTCCCCTGGTGTCCTTTCTCGCCGGACGGCCAGTCAAGGGACCACTGGAAGAGGACCTTCTGCGCGTCTTCGTCGATGAACGTGTCTTCCTCGGTGAAGAGGAACCCGCCGTGATTCTTGAACCAGGGTGCCCAGGCCTGCCGCAGGGCCTCCTTGCCCCGCACCGCGCCGCCGGTCCAGTTTTCGAAAACGGCGTCTTCGTGGAAAAGGTCCATAACCGTGTCGAGATCGTGGGCGTTCCACGCCTCATTCCA
>CAYXFF010000080.1:0-3319 GCA_964464185.1 uncultured Syntrophaceae bacterium
TGATGAAGAAAGGTTTGGAAAGAGCGCCTCACCGGTCTCTCTTCAAGGCCATGGGGTACACGGACGAAGAGATCGCGAGGCCGATGATCGGTGTCGTGAACTCCGCCAACGAGATCATTCCGGGACATATTCACCTCGATATCATCGCGGAAGATGTGAAGGCAGGGATCCGGATGGCAGGCGGCACACCCGTTGAGTTTCCGGTCATCGGTGTGTGCGACGGCATCGCCATGGGACATGACGGCATGAAATTTTCTCTTGCGAGCCGGGAACTGATCGCTGATTCCATCGAGATCATGGCCATGGCCCATCCCTTCGATGCCCTCGTTTTCATTCCCAACTGCGACAAGATCATTCCAGGGATGCTCATGGCGGCGCTGCGCCTGAATATCCCCGCCATTTTTATCAGCGGCGGTCCCATGCTGGCCGGGACCCTGGAGGGGAAAGCCGTGGATCTCATCACCGTCTTTCAGGGAGTGGGAAAGGTCAAGTCCAACCGAATGACCCTGAAAGAGTTGAGAGCCCTGGAGGATTGCGCCTGTCCGGGCTGCGGTTCCTGCTCGGGAATGTACACGGCGAATTCTATGAACTGCGTGACGGAAGCTCTCGGACTCGGTCTTCCGGGGAACGGGACGATCCTCGCCGTTCAGGCGGCCCGCCGGCGTCTTGCCAAGGAAGCGGGAATGAAAATTATGGAACTCCTTAAGAAGAAAATCCGGCCCCGGGATATCGCCACGCTGAACGCTTTCAAGAACGCCATTGCCGTGGACATGGCCCTCGGCTGCTCCACCAATACCGTTTTGCACATCCCCGCCGTCGCCCACGAGGCGGGTATCAAACTGGATCTTGACATTTTCAACGAGATCAGCGCGAAAACGCCGAACATCTGCAAGCTCAGTCCGGCAGGACCTCACCACATTGAAGACCTCGATGCGGCGGGAGGCATTCAGGCCGTGATGAAAGAGATCAGCAAGAGGGGTGTCATCCATCTCAAGGCCTTGACCGTATCGGGGAAAAGGGTCAGCGAAAATATCAAGAGCGCCCGGGTCCTCAACCGCGAGGTGATACGGCCTCTTGAGAAGCCTTACACCGTTGAGGGTGGGATCGCCATCCTCCGGGGAAATCTTGCCCCCGAAGGCGCCGTGGTCAAGCAGTCGGCGGTATCGCCCGAGATGATGGTCAACGAAGGGCGCGCCCGGGTCTTCGACTCCGAGGACGATGCCATAAAGGCCATCCTGGGCGGCAGGATCAAACCTGGTGATATCGTGGTCATCCGCTATGAGGGACCAAAAGGCGGCCCTGGGATGCGGGAGATGCTGGCGCCGACATCCGCCATCGTGGGCATGGGCCTTGACAAATCGGTGGCTCTTCTGACGGATGGGAGGTTCAGCGGCGGGACCCAGGGAGCCGCGATCGGGCACATCTCGCCGGAGGCGGCGGAAGGCGGACCCATCGGTCTTGTAAAGGAAGGCGACATCATTGACATCGACATCCCGAAGAAAAAGATCACCCTGAAGATAAGCGCGGCGGAAATGGCAAAACGCCGAAAAGCATTTAAACCGCGTCCGCCCGCCATCAAAAGCGGCTATCTGGCGCGGTACGCGAGCCTCGTCACGTCCGCCAGCACCGGCGCCATCTTCAAGGACTGATCGCTGCGCGATCGAAGATGCGAAGATGCGAAGATGAGAAGTTGGGAAGATGGGAAATAAAAAACGAGAGAGGACAGTCTGACCCCGATTCGAACAATAGTGAAAAAGAAAGAAAAGGCTTCTCCATGAAGGAGAGGCCTTTTTTCTTTTCTAAAGAAGGTCTTTGTTGTATAGTTCCGCAGAATCTCGCAAGGAACATATCTGAAGCCCGGAGGAATAATGAAGCGGCCCTACTTCTATCTCATGGAAAACCTGGAAGAGTCCATTCGCCTTGAAGTGAAGACGGACCCCGATGCCGTCAGGAAGCAGGCCCTCTGGTGCGGCGTCAGGCAGGGTATGCGCGTGCTCGATGCCGGTTGCGGGCCGGGAAAGACGTCGTCCATTCTCCACGAAATGATCCAGCCGGGCGGCGAACTGCTGGGCCTGGATTATTCCGAAAAGAGAATCGAGTACGCGAGGAAACACTACGGCAAACAGCCGGGCATTGACTTCAATATTCATGACCTCCGGGATCCCCTGAACGGGAGCGGCCTCTTCGATCTCATTTGGGTCCGCTTTGTCCTGGAATATGACATCCTTGAAAGTCCGGATATCGTGAAGAACCTCACGGCCTGCCTGAAGCCGGGAGGGTGGCTTTGCCTCATGGATCTGGACTACAACTGCCTCAATCACTGGGAACTGCCCGCCGGGATGGAAGATATCATCGCCCGGATCATGACGGAGCTCGAAAAGCACTACCGGTTCGACGCCTACTCGGGCCGCAAATTGTATTCCTATCTTTACGATCTCGGGTACCGCAGCATCGAGATGGACATGATCGCGCACCATTTGATTTACGGCAAGGTGCGCGAAGCCGACGTTTTCAACTGGACGAAAAAGGTGGAAGTGGCAGGCGCAAAGATGAAAAAGATCTTCGAGGAATACCCGGGAGGCTATGAAGGATTTTTTGAAGATTTCAGGCGGTTTTTCCACGACCCCCGGCGGTTCACTTACACACCGATGATTCTCTGCAAGGGCATGAAGCCGCCCCTCCCTTGAATCCTTTGATTACAGCTTGACAATTTCAACATTCTCGAGCGTCCGTCCAAGGAAGCGCTCTCCGATGGTCTGAAAACGATAGGGCATGTCGGTCACGTAAAACGTGTATTGGGGCGGCAGACGAACGGGATTCGCGAGGCCCTCCTCGGCGAGCAGATTGGCCGTGATGACAGCCATGGCCTGGGCGGAATCGATCAGCTTGATGTTTTCACCCAGGATGTCTTCAAGGAGAGGCTTGAGAAGGGGGTAGTGGGTGCATCCCAGGACGAGGGTGTCCACGTGTTCCGCGATGACCGGTTTCAGATATTCCTGCGCGGTCATCCTCGTGACCGGGTGGTCGAGCCAGCCTTCCTCGACGAGAGGCACAAAGAGAGGACAGGCCTGCGAAAAAATCCGGACATGGGGATCGTAGCGGTGGATGGCGCGGGCGTAAGCATTGCTGTTGATGGTTGCGGGCGTGCCGATGACACCCACGTTTTTGCTCCGCGTTTCGGCGACAGCCATGCGGGCTCCGGCGTCGATCACGCCGATCACGGGAACGGGAGACAATTCCTGAATGTGCTCCTGGGCGACGGAGGCGATGGTGTTGCAGGCGATGATCAGCAGCTTCACGTCCTGCTTGAGCAGGAATC
>CAYXFF010000080.1:3419-5354 GCA_964464185.1 uncultured Syntrophaceae bacterium
AGTGTAGGACAAGGGAAATGGCCTGTCAACATGAAAAACCTCCCCTCCATCCCCTCTTCCTTTAAAAGGGCTGATGAATTTATTGGAGGGTCAGAGTATAATCGAATACCCTTTCCGGACAGGGTCATAAAATCGTCGAGGTGCGGATGATCACCGAAAGGACAACGTGCCGGCAGAGCGCTTTTTTTGAAGCCGCTGCCGGGATTGTCAGAACCCTGAAAAAAGCCGGTCACGAGGCCTGGTTTGTGGGGGGCAGCGTGCGCGACATTCTTCAGGGAATCGAGCCGGAGGAATTTGATATCGTCACGTCGGCGGCTCCCGACGAGGTGCGCGGCCTTTTCCAGCGCACGGTTCCCGTGGGTGAACGTTTCGGAGTGGTCATCGTACTGGCGGGACGCCGGCCTCACGAGGTGGCCACGTTTCGGGTCGACAGGGGTTATGAAGACGGCCGCAGGCCCGTGCGTGTCGATTTTACGGCACTTGCCGAAGAGGACGTCCGGCGCCGCGATTTCACCGTGAACGGGCTCCTCATGGACCCTGACACATTCCGCGTGGTGGACGTTGTGGGCGGTCAGGAGGATCTTGAACGTCGGATCATACGCGCCATAGGCGATCCCGCGGAGCGCTTTGGTGAGGACCACCTCCGGATGCTCCGCGCGATCCGCTTCTCGGCGAATCTCGGTTTTGAGATCGAGCCCCGGACGCTTGCCGCGATCAGGGAAAACGCGAAAGCCATCCGGCGCATCAGCGCCGAGCGCGTCCGGGATGAACTCACCCGGATGATGACCCGCGGCGGGGCAAGGCGAGGGATGGAACTCCTCGCCGGCACGGGCCTTCTCGCCGAAATCCTGCCCGAAATAAACGCCATGCGCGGGGTCGATCAACCGGAGAGGTTTCATCCGGAGGGAGACGTCTGGGAGCACACGCTGCGCATGCTGGATCTCATGCCCGCCGGCAGGGGAAAGGAAGCCGACCCTCGCCTTGCCTGGGGAGCTCTTCTTCACGATGTCGGGAAGCCTCACACGCGCTCGGAGGATTCCGCGGGCATCCATTTCTACGGCCACTCCAGGAAGGGAGAGGAGATCGCCGAGGCTGTCATGGGGCGCCTCCGCTTCTCACGGGCGGACATGGAAACCGTGGTTTCCCTCATCAGCCGTCACATGCTTTTCATGAACGTCAGGGAAATGCGCCCGAACCGGTTGAAACGCTTTCTGAGGATGCCCGATTTCGATCTTCACCTGGAGCTCCATCGTCTGGATTGTCTGGCGAGTCACGGCGGCCTTGAAAGTTATGACTTCTGCAGGGAGCAGCTGGCCGGGCTTACAGAGGAGAAGCTGCGGCCCCCCCGCCTTCTCAACGGCCATGATCTCATGGACATGGGATTCGAGCCGGGACCGCTCTTCAATGAAATCATGCGGGCTGTTGAAGACGCGCAGCTCGATGGAGACATATCGACGGCGGCCGAGGCCCGCCGTTTTGTATTGAAAAAATGGGGAAAATGAGGAACAGTTGATCTGTCCGATCATCGTCTGCCGGAATCCCGATGGCCATAGCGGAGATCATGAAAAGAGAGAAAAGGGAAAAAGAAATTATCAATGAGCTTGACGTTCTTCGCAAGAGGATCAAAAAACTCGAGAAGATAGAAAAGGAGTATGAAAAAACGGTCCAGGAGCTCCGGGAGCGGGAGGAGCGAATGCGCCTGGTCACGGACAACACGTCCGACATGATCCGGCTGACGGACACGGAGGGAATATTCCGATACATCAGCCCGTCTGTCAGGACCTGCCTGGGATACGATCCCGAAGAGATGATAGGCCGGCATTTTCAGGAATACGTGCACCCCGATGACCTGGAAGGGCTTCGGAGGGTTTTTACCGACGCCCTTGCCTCGAGAAACAATGCGGGAAAATTCGAGTACCGCTACAGGCATGCCGA
>CAYXFF010000080.1:5454-7394 GCA_964464185.1 uncultured Syntrophaceae bacterium
TCCTATGAATACAGAATTTTGACAAAGCAGGGGCGGGTCCGGTGGATTATCGAGTCCGTGACGCCCATCATCTACGATGGGAAAAGGGCGGCGCTCTGCACCGCCATGGATATCACCGACCGCAAGTGGGCGGAAAAGGAACTGAGGGCATATAAGGAAAATCTCGAGAAACTCGTGGAAGAACGCACGGCCGAGCTGCACCTGGCGAATCTGGCTCTTCAAGGGGAAAACGCCGAGCGCATCGAGACGGCCAGAGCTCTGCGGCAGAGCGAAGAGAGGTTCAGATCCTTGATTGAAAGCGCCCCCACGGCCATCATGATCTCGCGCAAGGTCACTCTTCTCTATGCCAATCAGGCTTATTTGAGAATGTTCGGTTACTCCGAACCAACTGAAATAAAGGATACGTCCGTGCTCAACTATGTTGCTCCTGAAGATAGCCGAACCATCAAGGCGCGAATCCGGGCGCGTGAACAGGGCAGAAAAGTACCCGACACATACGAGATCAAATGCAGTAGAAAAGATGGATCCATCTTCCCGGTTCATGTGGAAGTGGCCCGGATTCAGTTTGCCGATGGGCCGGTCAGCGTGGCGTTCTTGACGGACATCACGGAACTGAAAATAAAGGAGAAGGAATTAAGGGAATCCAGGGAACAACTGCGCTCCCTTGCCGCAAGGCTGGAATCTCTGCGGGAAGAAGAAAGGACCATTTTGTCCCGCGAGATCCATGACGAGTTCGGCCAGTCCCTCACGGGTCTGAAAATGGACCTGGCGTGGCTGGCCAAGAGGCTGCCGAGGGATCAGGATGCCCTTGTGCAGAAAGCGGATTCAATGCTTAAACTCGTGGACGAGAGCGTCAAGCTGATCCGAAAGATTTCGACAAGGCTGCGGCCGGGGATTCTCGACGACTTCGGCCTTCTGGCGGCCATGGAATGGCAGGCCAGGGAATTTGATCATCGAACAGGGATCCGATGCAGCATGAGTTCGAACACGAAAGATATCCATCTGGATAAAAACGCCTCCAGCTCCATCTTTCGCGTATTTCAGGAAGCCCTGACCAACATCGCCAGGCACTCGGGAGCCACGAAAGTGGACGTGCGATTGAGACAGGGCAGGAATAAACTGGTCATGGAAATCCAGGACAACGGCAGAGGATTGAAGGACGACGAGGTGCAGCCTCGCAAGTCCCTGGGTATTCTGGGCATGCGGGAGCGGGTTCAACTGATGGAGGGGACATTCACGATCCAGGGCGCTCCCGGTGAAGGGACAAGAATCCGGGTATCCGTGCCGACGGAAAACAGGGGAGAAAGAGGTCAAGGCGCATGAAAGCGATTTATCCGAAGGACTATGAGCACATCGTCTTTTTCACCGGCGCGGGGATGTCGGCGGAGAGCGGCGTGCCCACCTACAGGGGCCGCGGCGGCGTGTGGAGCCAGTACCGCTGGGAGGAGTATGCCTGCCAGGAGGCTTTTGATGCCGACCCGGAGAAGGTCCTGAAGTTTCATGAGCTGAGGCGCGCGGCGGTTCTCGCCTGCAAACCACACGCGGGACACGCGGCCATCGCGGAGTTGGGGAAGAGACATCCGCGGGTGACGGTGGTGACGCAGAACATCGACGGGATGCACCAGAGGGCGGGAAGCTGGAACGTCATCGAACTGCACGGGAGCCTCTGGCGCCTGCGGTGCCCATGCGACGGCGTCACGGAAGATATAGGTGAAAAGTTCAGAAGCTACACATGCGAAAAGTGCGGGGGTTGGCTGAGACCCGACATCATCTGGTTCGGGGACATGCTGGATCAGGGCATGATGAGCGAGGCCATCGCGGCGATCCGGCGGTGCGACCTCTTCGTGAGCATCGGGACATCCGGCGTGGTCTACCCGGCGGCGGGTTTTCCGCGATTCGCGAAAGAGAACAACGCCCGGTGCATCGAAATCAACCCCGAA
>CAYXFF010000081.1:0-4700 GCA_964464185.1 uncultured Syntrophaceae bacterium
CGGGGCTCGCAACCTTCCGATAGAGAGCTTCCAGCTCCTGTTCGATCTCCATCTCTCCGGATGTTTCTTTTTCCATCACGCCGCTTTAAACCTGCTTTCGTTCGTCAACGCCCTTGAAATAGCCGCCCACGGCGATGTTCTCATCCAACTGGAGATAGCGCGCGTAGGATCTCAAAAAACCGGTCATATAAACCGTGGGCAGAAAAAGGTCGTAATGCTCTTCCTCAATCGCGCGAAGCATCTCGATTCTCACGTTCGTTTTCGCGGCAATCTCTTCGAGAGGGACGTCCATCTCCGTTCGTATCCTTCTCAAATCCGACCCTGTGATGCGGTCCTGGGCCAGGATGCTCTGGATCACCGGGTTCTGCGCGGCGAGGCGTTTCATTTCCTCCTGCCGTTTCAACGTTCCCTGCACGTCCCCATGAACCTTTTTGAAATCGTATATGGGAACCGGGTCTTTCATTTTATCCTTATATTGCTTCTCCTCTTCCAGAAATCCTCGTTCAATCAGGCCGCGATCATAGGCCGCCCGGCTCTCGGCGTTTATCAGAGTCAGATACGCCTCTTCCAGGCGGGCCAGAATCTCCTGTCTCTCTGTTTCCGAAAAGAAAGAATAGCTGGCGATGGAGTCATCCTGATAGAGATCAAATATTTTTTTATAGGCGCGGCGTATCTCCAGCGGCGACGCGTCCGGAGAAATCTCCAGCAGCTCGTAGTGATTCTGCTCCCGGTAGCGTTTCATCGGCCTCTCTCGCATCTTCTCTTAATCGCGGGCGGTCCGGGTCAGGGGCTGCGCTTCATTGACGGACAGGAGATTCTGGCAGCATTCCCTGAGATCAAGAGCGGTCTGGGTATAAGGATAGCGATCGACGAAAGAAACTTTCTTGCAGACGGAATCATGGACATGGTCATCAAAGCTGATATTGCCGGCAAAAGACATTTTCAGGCCAAGATGTCTTTCAATAATTTTGCAGATCAGTTCTCCGATTCTGGGGTTGTCCTGCTTTCTCAGCTGATTGAGGGCCAGCTTGAATTGAAAGGCCTGCAGTTCCCTCTCCAGGGTGTCGCCCTTTTCCGGGTCCAGTTCTTTCACCATCTGGAGAAGAACATCCGGATTGCTGACGGTGGCGTTGCTGTTCCGTTTCCCGGCTTCTTCCGTCAGGATCCGGAAGTCATGGGTCTTGACCACCTGGCGGATTTTGCGGAAATAAACGGAGCGGATGAGGCGATAGATATTCTCTATCGAGGTCGGCTCGGGCGTTGTGACAAAAATGCCCGTACTGGAAATCATGAAGTAATCAATCGTATTGAAAGACGTCCCGGCGCCTAGATCCAGCAGAATATACTCGTAAGGAAGCCTGGCGATGTTCCGCATCAGCTTCATTTTCTGCTCGTGGGCAAGATTGGCGACGTCCAGATTGTTCATCGCGCCGCTGATAAGAAAGAGATTCGGCGTGGGCGCGGGCACGGCCGTCTCCGCAAGCGTGCCGGCCTTTTTGTTTATAAAATCCGAGATGCTCTTTTCCGGATGGGGAATGCCGATGATCGTGTGAAGATTGGCCGCGCCGAGGTCCGCATCGATCAGAAGAGTCCTGTAGCCCTTCCTCGCAAGCAGAATCCCGAGATTGCCGGCAAAGAAACTCTTTCCGGATCCTCCCTTTCCACCGCCGATGGACCATATGTTCGACATGGGAATTTTCCGTTCTCAATTCCGGGTGAACATTGAAACGTTTACCAATGACGCGATCGCAAACACACTGGCCAAAGAACTGATTTATGGATGATCTTTACCACAATTTGCGGAAATAGAAAAGGTGGAGTTTGAAGGCGAGGCCCTGTTGAAGACCCGCACCGCGTTACGATCCCGGGTCGGAAGGCTCGGCGTAGTAGAGGGCCATCCATTCGCCGGGTTTCGAAATCCGGATGCGAACGGGCATCCCGATATGGAGTTCCTCCGCCGTTTTCACGGAAATCCTGGCAGCGATTCTTCCGATCCCTTCGGCGAGGTCGATTAATCCCAGGAAAAAAGGGGTGTCAAATTCGGGCTGGGCAAAAAAGAGTTCCGTCCAACTGTAAAGAAATCCTTTTCCGCTCAGTTCCTCCCAGGAAAGGGAGTCCCCCAGGCATTCCGGACAGTGGCTGCGGGGAGGGAAAAAGAGCTCGCCGCAATGCTTGCATCGCGGTGCAAGGAATTTTCCTTCCTGCAGTCCTTCCCAGAATTGGATCGCTCCGGGGCTCTCCAGATTTGTCGGCTTGAGAAAATTGGGCTTGGAGGTCATTTCAATCCCTCCCGAAAATCATGACCAGACCGTTGTTCATCATTCCCCCTTCACAGTGCATCAGCCCGACCTTTGCCCCCCTGACCTGGATGGGCCCCGCTGTTCCACGCAGCTGCCGGACAATGTTCACCGTCTCATACAAGGGGGTCGCGGCCCAGGGATGCCCGCGGGAGGTCAAACCTCCGTCGGTGTTGATGGGAATTCTTCCGCCGATTTCCGTTTCTCCCTTTCGAAGGGCCTGCGCCATCTCCCCGTTCTGAAACCAGCCGATATCCTCGGGAATGATCAGCTCATGCGAGCTGAAGGGCGCGTATATCTCGGCCACGTCCACATCGCCCGGCCGGATCCCCGCCTTCTGAAAAGCCTCCCTCGCCGCCTCCCGCGTCGCCTTGAAGTGACTGATGGACGTTGAGCAGTTGTCGGTGGGAATGACGCAGGACGGATCGTGATGAAGACCCCAGCCCTGAAGGTAAACTGGATGCGGGGACAGATCCCGGGCCGCCTCTTCAGAGACCACGACGACGGCCGCCGCGCCGTCCAGGGAAGCCGCCGAGTCGAGGAGTTTTATGGGCGAGGAAAGACAGCGTGAGCGGAGCACGTCTTCCACGGTAATGGGTTTCGCGAATGCCGCTGCCGGATTGCCGGCCGCGTTCTTGCGATTCCGGACGGCAGCCAGGGCGAAGTCCGCTTCGGTCGCTCCGGTCTCGTGCATGTAGCGCCGTGCCGAGAGGGCATATGCCCAGATGATCCCGTACGCCGCGTAAGGCTGAAGGGCGGTGGGCTCGATCATCGACCAGCCCTTTCCCTGGGAAAGGTTTTTGAACCAGCCGATGGATCCTTCCCGCACCGCGCCGTAACAGAGAGCGGCCTTGATGCGCCCGGCCTGGATTTCATCGGCGGCATATTTCAGCGTCAGCCCGCCGGCGATGGCTCCGCAGCAGATTTCGGCCATGGATCTGGGCGAAATGCGCAAGTACTCGCAAAGAAGATTCGTCTGCAGACCGATGTTCCCCTGCAAATCGGGAGTGGTGAAAAGGCCATCGATCTGCCTGCTGGAGATTTGAGCGTCTTTCAGGGCATCGCGAATGACCTGAAGCGCCAGCTCGCTCTCCTGCCTTTCCGGGTATCTCCCGACCTTCACCGCACCGATACCGATAATCGCTGCTCTTTTCCTTTTGGGGGGCATGGTTTTCTTCTTCCCGGGAATATCAGGTGTGAGTGTGATGGGCACCTGCTTTCGGTGGGGTGACTGTAATGGATAAGAAACCCGCCTGTCAAGCTTATTGAGAGGACATCCGTGTCACAGGCGGACGTCGCGGATTTTCACTCCAGAAGACCGTCCCGGGGAATCCGGAAGAGATCCTTGATGACCTCGTCGAAATAATCGGGCAGGTAGCGGTTCCAGAGCTTGATCGGCAGTTCATGGAGATCATGCTGCGAGGAGGCAGGAAAGGTGAAGAGATACACCATGAGGTACTCGATGTTCCGGGCAAGACACCCCCTGTACTGCTGCTGGCGGCGCTGCCCGATGATCCGTTCCTCGTGCATGCTACGGCCGATCTCGCTCTCCAGCATTTCTTCGTAGCTGGACATCATGACCTCCACATGCACGCTTTCTTCACCCTGTCCCACAAAGTCGCTGAACGCCCTGTTTGTTTCCTCGTCGGAAAGGCCCTTGGATCTCATGAAAGAAAGGGTCGTGCTTCCAAGAGGCCGGGAGAGGATATCCCCGCTCGAGGGGCGGTAACGCACGAGAAGGTTTGTCGCATTGAATTTCCCCCTGTGGCGCTCCTCCTCCACCACCTCGCAATCCTCCATGCGGTCCAGAATAGAATACAATTTGTCCCGGCGGGCATCGTCCAGGACCAGCTTGATTCCCGCCACGTCATTGATCATGACAGGACCGTCTCCCCGAAGCGGCCGGCGTTCACGAAGGTCTTCAAGCAGGCGGGATTCCGCCTTGAGAAATTCCTCGGTCATCTGTTCCGGCGCAGTCACCAGTTTCTCCCGCGGGATCCCGAGGTCCCTGGCCCGCTCTTCCGCCAGAACCTCGGCCCGTTGCTTGATGTCGGAGAATATCCGGTCAATGATCTTGCGGGCGGCCTTCTCGGCCAGCCGCCGGACCCGTTTGATCCGGAAGGAACCTATGTATTCGGTCGCGTCGCCGCGCTGAATGAAATACAGGACGGCCTGAAAGGGGGTCTCCCGATAATAGTCTTCGGGACGGGCGTGGTAAAGGCGGATCAGTTCATTGATGCGCGGACTTCGATAAGGACAGTGGGAAACGACCACATCCTTCAGGTCCCCCTTGCGCAGGGCTCTCCGGGTCTGAATGTCCCCCGGGTGCAGTTCGCTGAAGATCTTTTGTGAAAGGGCCTGCATGTAGCGGCAGACATAGACGTTGTTGAAATTGATGATCCG
>CAYXFF010000081.1:4800-7069 GCA_964464185.1 uncultured Syntrophaceae bacterium
CCTTTCGTCATTCCTTGAGAAAACTGCAGGAGTAATCCGTCAGGGTCTGAACCTTCAATTTGAATTTTGAGTTCCCCTTAACCCGGAACAACTCGCCGCCCCGGACGCTCTTCCAGTCTTTCTCACCGGGAAGAAGAACTTCCAGTTCGCCGGAGAGAATCTCCATGAGTTCCGGGTCTCCGGTGCCGAACTCGTATTCGCCGGGCAGCATGATCCCCAGCGTCTTCTTCGAGCCGTCCGCGAATAGAATCGTCCGGCTCGTCACCTTGCCGTCAAAATACACGTTCGCCTTTTTCACCACTGTCACGTTCTTGAATTCCGTCATCTTTCAAGTCCTTTCTTCCCGCCGGTTTCTTCTCACCTGATCCATGAAAGCCCGTTTCTTTTCTTCCAGAACGTAATACCTCCTGCCAGAAGGAGGTGTCGACATGCATAGCAGGGTGTGTCTTGCCTGGGCAGAATCAAGGTCCTGCCGCTGCCGGCATGATCTGTCTCCTGACTAAAGTTTCACAAATTTCGATTTCTTCGAACCGCAGGTGGGACAGACCCAGGTATCGGGAAGATCCTCAAAAGCGGTGCCCGGTTTTATGCCATGATCGTAATCACCGATGGCCGGATTGTAGATATAATTGCAAACGGTACACCTGTACTTTGCCATCATCCCCCTCTGCCGATTTACCTTTTATGTTTTTCCGATCAGCGATAAAATTCTTCACGCCTGTCAGACAAGATATGGTTGTATGGATTCAGGTTCTTGTCCCGTGAAATACGAATGTCGATTTCGGCAGTGCCGATCTCTTCCGTTTCCGCGCCGGCCTGGCAGAGCACTTCCGCCCCCGGGGCCGTGATCTGGCTTCTGCCCGTGTAGCGGAAGACTTTTCCGTTTCGCCTCTCCTCGCCCGTCCGGTTGGCTGTCACGGCAAACACACGGTTTTCAAGGCACCGGGTGATCATCGCGTCCTGACAGAAAGGGAGCACCAGGTTGGCGGGATGACAGATGAGATCCGCCCCCTTGAGGGCAAGGGTGCGCATGGACTCGGGGAAGAACCAGTCGAAGCAGATCATGACCCCGATCCTGCAGCTCCCGATATCATAGACAGCGAATCCCAGATCCCCCGGCTGGAACCAGAGTTTCTCCTCGTTGAAAAGATGGATCTTCCTGTATGTTCCCAGGTAGCCCGATGGAGCCGCGACAACAGCCGAGTTGAAGAGGGTGTCGCCCTGCCGCTCATTCAGTCCGGCAACGATATGCACGCCTTTCTTCCGGGCGGCGGAACAGAGGGCTTCCGTGGTCCGTCCGCCGGGCACCGGCTCGGAGAGATCGAAAGCCTCCTCCCTCGAGGTGATCAGATAGCCCGTGTTGAACAGCTCCGGAAGGACGATCACCTCCGCTTTGGCCCGCTCAATCAGCGCGACGGCCTTCCCGATATTGCCTTCGATATCACCAAAGACCGGATCAAACTGGATAAACGCCGCTTTCATCAGGATCACCTCTCAACACATTCGTAAAGATTTGCCGCCCTCCCCCTCTTCGCTGCACGCAACATCAATCGTCCGCAGGCCGCGGCCTGAATCAGAGCAATCCACCCTGCTCTGCTTGTAGGCCCTTGACTTGTAACCCACGGCAGAGGGATTGAAATTCACCCAGGCCAGAAGGGAAAATAAAAAGAACACAGCCGCCCACAACAGGGGCGAGAACAGCCATCTCGCGGGCACCGGCCGGCTCTCTTCCGGAGATGGGCGGGGGGGGAGAACCGTCAGAAGGATAAGGGCCGACAGGGCGCCCAGAATGGGCAGAGCCGACAAGAGACCCCAGGCTGGATGGCGCCGCCTCTTTGCCGCGTAGTAAACAATCCCGACCGCCGAGATGCCGGCCCCGATCTCCGTCGCCGCCGGCGCAAGGGAAAAGATAATCCCCAGAAAAGCTATGCCCACGCTCCAGTGGTTGAGACTCCCGGCTTTGTCTGTGATGGACATGGCGGCCTTTGCCTTCTCTTGAAATTCTGACCCCTGCACGCTTCACTGCCAATTAGTCTAACTCATCCCTTCCGTAAAAATCCACTACGAAAGATGCAGCAAAAGCCATGGAGAACGAGGGAATTCACTCCCTGGAAAATCAAGGCAAAAGGACCGCTTGACAAAAAACTCCGGATGTGATGAAAAAACCGGAGTGTTCTTTTGATGAGGTCGTTTTTGTCCTCATGTGAAGACGGAGGAAGGTGACACAGGATACGCAACAACCGCTGACCATCAAATCATAAGGAGGAAT
>CAYXFF010000082.1:0-4429 GCA_964464185.1 uncultured Syntrophaceae bacterium
GTTCATTCCGTTAGCATTATTGAAAATGCTTTGTCAAGAACTTAATGTGATTTTTCCCGCGACAATATCTTGCGGACAACTCAAGGAAGGCTTTCGTCCGGGTCATTCTCTGTTTCGCTTATATTTATCTCCCGCCAGTATGAACTGCCGGCTCGCCATGACGATGTCCGGAACATCCCACTTTTTCTGTTCCATCAATTCGATGAAGGCACGGCGGTAGAGGAGCTTGACCGTGATCATGGCGTTTTTCCTGTCGGTCCTGGAAAAGGTAAAGGTTGCCGTGTCCGTGGCAAAGGCCGCCAGACGGTTATCGCTCACCAGTTCCGTATGGTTCCAGTAAGCCCCCGTTGGAAATACGTCCGTCCATTTCTCTTTCAGCAGCTTGGCGTAGGTCTTGCCGGGAAGCCCGGCGTAGCGGCCTTTCCGCGCCTCGCCCACGCCGCACCATTCCGGCAATCTCGGTCCGCCCAGCTGCTTCAGCTCCGTCCCCCGTGAATCCCTCGCCTCGACCAGCAGGATCAGGTGGCGCAGGGGTGAATCTGTTGGCACGTGGTGCCCCGTCCTGTCATTGATCAATGTTACATGGACCACCACCTTGCCGTTCTGAATCGTTGCCGACGCATCCATCGTGAGAGAATTCCGCAGGAGCTCGGCATCCACGGTCATGTTGTGGTTGTGAATGGCGGCCGGGTCGCGCTCGATGCCGCCTTTTCCCGGCGCCGCGTTGTTGATTGCCTTCCCCTTGTAGATCGTGGGAGACGGCATGTGACATTCCTGGCAGGTCTTCGCCTTTCCGGACCCGGGATCGGCATAAGGGCTCCTGAGCCACTCGCCATAGGAGTTGTAAACCACCGTGCTCCAGAACACACCGTAATGACAGGCCGCGCAGTATTGACTTTCTTTGAGCAGCGTCAGGTTCGTATCCCCTTCGTCGGCATTGACATCATCGAACGTGCCGAAGAACAACTGGGGGCGTTCCTTGTCATTCGTAAAAGGTCTGCGGATATCCAGGGAATAAACGCCGGGGAAACGAGGAAACGGCATCCGCGTCACCGGGTCCATTTTGACATCGGCGATCTTGTGACAGAAATCGCAATGCACGCCGTATTTATCGGCGCCTTTCTCGGCACGGGGATCGCCATTGCGGGAAAGGGAGGCCCCCGGGATATGACAGGCGGTGCAGTTCCCCGTGGTGCCGGGGAAATCCAGTTGATAACCGGGACCATAGTAAGATGCTGCCGGATCCGGCGGCCACGGGACGCGCAGATTTCTCCAGACGCCTCTCCCCGTGTCATAGCGCGTGGGAGGGCTCTGGCTGCCTTTCGTGTCCGTGCCGTAGTACATGCTCAGAAAACGGGGATTGCGGGCAGCCCGCAGGTGAGCGTCCTTCAGGCTCATCTTGGTAATCGCTGGATGACATTCCACACAGCTGCCTTTCATGCCCTCAGGAGGAATCCAGTCATACTTGTCGTTGTCCGTAATCTGATAGCGGGTGAGCTTCAGATGTATATCACGTCCGGGAACTGTGACATCCTTTGCCAGGGCGCAGTAATAACCGTGTTTCCACACGCTGATGTTGAATTTTGCCCCGGCAGGCAAGCCGGACAGCAGAAAACAGCCGTATTTATCCGTGAGGACAGCCTTCTTTGTTCCCTGTATCCGCACGTTGACCCCGGCTACCGGGCCGTGGTCGTCGAGAACCTTTCCGGATATCGCATCACCTGAAGCCGCAGGCGTCTCCGCCTGCCAGAGTAAAATGGAAAAGGCGAAAACCCCCGTTACGAACAAGATTAAAGCGCACAGGTATCTTCTATAAAAATCACCCGTGGTCCGGCTCCCGCCTTTCATGATCAAATCCTCAACCTCACTTCGCCGGCGGTGCCGCAATGTCCCATATATAGGCCGGTGTCGGGGGGGCATTGTCGACAGGGTACACACAGGTACTGGGTGTCGTTATGGTGAGTTTATCACCGGGCTTCCAGTCAACCGGCCTGTCGAGGTACAGCACCGATGTTTCGAGGGCCTTGTCCTTTTTCAGCCAGGCCCAGCCGGTGACAGCGCCGGAATTGTCTATCCGCTTCACTGTGGTGTAGGGATGGCTGATATCCTTTATCCCGGGGTCCTGCAGGTTAATAATGGTATGGGTGCTATCAACGCCCTTGATGACGAGCGATTCGGATTTCTCTGCCTGGGACTTATCCCGTGCTATTGTTCCATCGGCTGTCTTCCAGGCCACGGCGGACCCATCGGGCGGAAAGGTTGTTGGATCCGGTCTGTGATGGTTCGGATCATCATCCGCCGCATCGGCTGCAAGCTCCACCTGGAATCCATAGCAGCCGCCGCTGGGGCATTCCGAGGCCTTGATGGACCACTGGCAGATGGAGTCGTCGCCCTTGTAGTCGATCACCGTCTGACCGCCCGCGTAACGGCATGACCCCCTGCCGTCGGTACCCGCCTGCCATTTGCAGAAGGACGGCGGTCCGCAGGATTCCTTTACGCCTTTGTCAAATTGCTCTGTGAAGCCGGCGTCGGTCAGATCTATCTTCACCTCCAGGATACCGCTTGCCGGGTCATACTTCTTATCCCACTGGGCAGGCCAGGTATCGGCTGGGGCGCATATCAGCGGTGTCGTACGCAGGACAAACCCGTCTTCCATCTCGGTGCCGACACGGATCATCTTCACGCTTGCATCCGGATAACCCTTATCGAGATTTTTGCCCACATAGAGCTGAAAGGTAACATTGGTCGTCGGCTTGGCGTACAGGAAAAAGAAATTGTATTTTCGACCTTTTTCAAAAACATTTTTGGATGCACCCTGCTTGCCCGCGCTGACCGTCGTATCGATGTAATAGGTTCCCTTGTTGGCAACCAGCGTGCTGCGCTGGGCGATGCCCGTGCCCATCATGCGGATACTCTGTTCAACGCCCGCCTTCTCACCGCTGTTCAGGTATTGCCTGTAAATGGGTACGCCATAACAGCTGCGGTCCTGACACACATCTTTCCACGTGCCGCCGCAGCCGGTAAACGTCTGCGTCGCGCAATCGGGAATGACGACGGCCGTTATGTAATCGTACGGCGACTGCAGGCAGGTCTCCTCGGAGAGACACTCGAGGGTCTGCACCGGCGCGTCGAAATACTTGTCGGTGTTCACGGAGATCGTTCCCCCTGCATCGTCCGATCCCGTCCCGATCTGTCTCGGCGCCGCCCCCTTCAATCCGGTCAGGGAGCCGTCGTCGTCGTTCAGTTCCGTCTGGCGGTCCACATCCGTGAAGTTGGCGGCGAACAGCTCCTGAGGAGCGCCCGGCGGAAACGTGCAGTACTCCGCTTTCACCTTGGCAACGTCCACGTCGGACGTCCCCGGCTTGAAGAGCGGCACGATGATGAAATGACGGATGTCCACGTCATTGAAGAAGAGGTTGCGAGAGTGAAACGCTGGCGGGTAGTAGAACCCGTTGGGCTGTTTCCAGCCGATGGCCGCGTTGGGAAGAATGCACTGGCCTTTATAGGGATTTTCCTTTGCTCTCGGAATGCCCATGGCGCGCCAGTATAAATACTGGTTGTTGCTGCACGTGCCGGGAACGAGATTCTTGTCGAGCTTTGGATCGCAGCCCGCAATGGCCGCTTTCTTGATGCGCAGAAAGGCGTTTGATTCCTGGTAGACCGGGCCGTCATAAATATTATAGAGCCGCTGGTAGACGGAAAAATTGTCGACAGGAATGACAACCCCTTCGTCCCGCTTGTTCCCGTCCTGCAATCGACAGTACGATGCCGGGGTGCCGTCCGAGCATCTGAGCGGACTGAGCGGATTGACAGGGCCCTCATTGGTCGCGTAGGGATTGTTATCCTGCGTGTGGCCGACGAAAACGCTGTTCCTCGTCAACGCCCAGTATTGATTGATGACCTGATCCCAGCTGCCGCCGGACACCATGGTCAGACCGCCGTTCAGCACGTCCGTGAGGGCGCTGTCGGTGAACAGGAACCAGTTGGTGCGGAGCCATATCGCCGCGAAGTTCTGCTGAGCCCAATGGAACGAGGAGGTGTAGGAATCGATGACGCTGACCGCACAGTCCCGCGTGTTCCCCTTGGTGCACATGAAGTCCTTGTCTTCACATCCGGGATTCTTGCCGACATCGCAAAACACCGGCTGAAGCGCCGCGCCGGACTGGATATCAGGGTACAGCTCCCTTTTCGGATCATGCTGACTCTGGACATCGTAATACTTTGCAAAAGGGTTGGGCACCGCATTGAACGCCTGTGGATCATTGGGCTGGTCAGGGGTGTTGACACCCTTGCACACTCCGGTTGTATCGATGGTGATCAGGGAATGCTGAGCCGTGGAGCAGAAATTGCCCTGGAAGGATTTCATCGGCGCCCGTCCCGGGGTCTGACTCTGAATTCCCGCATAGCCTTCCCAGGACTGATTTCTGGA
>CAYXFF010000082.1:4529-7049 GCA_964464185.1 uncultured Syntrophaceae bacterium
AGCAGGTTGAGTGTTTCCGTTCCCTCTGCCAGAAAATAGCCATGGCCGATCGATTTATAACCGACATTTCTGTTCAGCATCACCCCTTGGGTTCCCCGGATTTCATACCAGCGCGTCATGGAGTCCCATGCAGAACAATCCGCCGTAAATGTTTTAAGAGGGGCCTGGCGCACCATGTGGAAGTTCACCGGGCTGTGGGCCATCCGCCCTCCCTGGCCCAACTGATAGAATTCGACGCCCTGGACCTGGTATTGCTTCACCCCCTGCCGGACAATGGTATGACCGCCGAAGTAACTTGTATCGGAAAGCAGCTGGTTGTATTTATCCCCTCCGGAAACGATCCTGATATTCCGGGATAAAAGCGCCGCGGCCGCCCTGGTCTCAACGGCATCTGCCACCTTATCCTTGATGCCGGGAGGCATATCCGCTTTGGGCACGGCGTATCTTGTTCCGTTATGCGGGTAAGCAATGGGTTCGTTCACGGTGATGGCGGATACGTTCTTCTGAAGATCGGTGTCAATTTTTTTGATGGACAGGAGTTCGGAATGTCCGGGCAGGTAGTCTGTTGCCGTCAACACGATCTGATCGCCCTGCTGCCAGTCCACCGCCCGGTCTAAAAGGAGTTGATTTCCGCCTTTCTCAACATTTCCATCCAAGCGGGTCCAGCTCGTGCCCGATGGGTCCATGTTCATGACCCAGCAATTCCCGGCAGCCGTACAGGCGTTCTTCACCCCTGTTCCCTCTACCGTGATAATCGCATGCAGATCAGACGGATCGTGCTCCAATTTTTTAATGGTCAGTATCTCGGAAGAAACAGTGGGGTTGCTTATGTCGGAGATCAATATCTTTTCGCCCGGCTTCCAGTCGGCGAACCGGTTCAGCTCCAGTCTGGTTGCGCCTTTTGCCGCGGGGTCTCTCAGCATGACGGATTTATTCACATCCGCGTAAGTCGCCCCCTTTTTGCCGAACATTTGCAGAGAGCCGCCGTAGGATACAGCGAGTGTTTTCCGGCCGAAATAGTAATCACCATCTTTCTGATCACCATAGGTGGGGAGATTTTGGTACTTGTAAAAGTAGTCCTGAACGATCTTATCCGCCGGCGTTCCGTCCGGCGCCGGCATGTTCACCTTTTTTGCCCCGCCATCCCAGACATCAGCGGGGACGCCGCACAGCGGCGTCCTGCAGGCAATGCCTGTTCCCGTATCGTCCCCGTAGAGATGAATGGTGAGGACATTGCTGATGTCCTTCGTGCCGATAGGGTTATCGGGAGAACCGGCAACGAGGTTTCCGCCATTTTCAACGAGGATGGACCTGGCCCAGAAATCGATCTTCGCATCCAGAAAGATCAGCTTCCCTTCCTTCTGGCCGTCTCCGCGTACATTGACATAACCGTAATTGTATGTACCCGGGCCGATACAGCTGACCTTTCCCGCGATATCCAGGTCCGTGCCGCTGACATCGGGGGCCAGCGTGTTCGCGCTCGTGCACTCATCGGCATAGCCGCCGTAACCCAATGCGGGCGCCATTAAAAAAAGAAGATAAATTGCCGTTAAAAAAGAAAACAGGGGGAGTCGTCGGGAACGTTCCATCTTCAGACCTCCAGTCTCTCGTTAAGATTGAGCCGCCTGCGATTAATTGTCTTTTCACGAATCCGTCAGAGATGATGCGCCGGTGAATCGGACGCGCAATAGTATGAAATATACTTCTCCAATGTCAATATGAGAGTCTCGACCCTGTAATTGATGTGCTATTTCTTCCTGAATTCCTTCAAAGCACCTCTCGCCCAGTAAAACCCCACCGCGATCATCACCGGCGCGATGCCGAAGGTACCCAGAAAAGGAGGCCTCTCATATTCCGGAAGTCTGTGAATAAATTCATTGTAGACCACCCACAGGATGATCGAAATTCCCATGAGCAGCGCGAGAAGAGCAAAGATCAGTTTGAGGAAGGCTGTGGCAGTGCGCATGCAATGACCACGATTCATCGGCTGTGAACCGATTGACAATGCTTTATTCAAAGACGTTTTTTTCGATAATCACTCGAATTCCATAAGCGGATCGGGAAATCATCTCGCAATCTTTCTAATGAAACGCTCCCCCTAGAGTCAAGAAAATAACCCCACTTACTACTAGGACTTGACGGCTTAAGCCGACAGCCGGGCAAGCCATTTCCCGGCCTGAAGGATGGAAACCTCGTCCCTCTGCTGCTCCTGTCTTAGGTTGTGCACCAGTTGACAGGCCGAGGCTTCCGGCATCCTCCGGGAAAAGTAGCGCATTGACAATGAGGGAATGTCCTCGGAGAGCTTAACCTCTATTATGTGCGTCAGTTTACCCTCCCGGCTCAGAGCAAAATCGATCTCTCTGCCGTCCTTGGTTCTAACGTAATGCAAGGCGATATCATCCCCTGCCGTGTCCTGCAGGTACTGGACGTGCTTCAAAAGACTGACGGCACAGGTATTCTCCAGCCGGACGCCTTCATCTCCCTTGATATAACCGCTGTCGTAAAAGTAGATTTTCGGTT
>CAYXFF010000083.1:0-7033 GCA_964464185.1 uncultured Syntrophaceae bacterium
GAGGAGGATCCCATGAGAAAGTCTTTCATCCTTCCGATTCTTCTTGCCGTCTTTTTTCTGTTCTCCTGCGCCGCCGTTCAACAGCAGGAAAAACCCGAACCTCTGAGCCTCCTGAGCATTGAGGGCGTCGTTCAGAATGTCTCCGGAAAGGAGGCAACTCTGGAACTCAAACTGCCCGAGGCGAAGAAGACGCCTGAAGCGCCCATCAGCGAAATCGCCCGGCAGGTGCTGCAGAAGAGCATCCTCCTGGAGGGCATGAAAACCGAGGTCAACAAGAACCCCGCGCTGATCAAGGAAATCCGGGGCAATATAATAAAGGTGGAATTCGAGAAGCCTGTCGTCTTCGCGCCTGGAACCATTCTGAAGCTGGACGTCCCCAAGAAGACCATCGCCATCGTTGATTTCGAGGTCATCAAGGGGCATCAAAAGGAAGCGGGACGTGTGACCCTGGAAGGATTGACCTCGGCGCTGATCGACTCGGGACAGTTCACTGTCGTCGAACGGACCAAGCTCAAATCCGTCATGAGCGAACTGGAACTGAGCATGAGCGGCGTGACGAAGGAGGCTCCGGAAAAAACCGTTGGGAAGCTCCTCTTTGCGGATCTCCTCCTGACGGGAACACTTGCGGAATCCCACGGAGAATGGGATATCAATCTCAGACTGCTGAACACTCGGACCGGCCAGGCCGTGTCGGCCATCGCCATGAAAACGAAACTCTTCAAACCCTCGGAAATCCGTGATGCGGGTCCCCTTATCGAAGATTTTGAAACGTCCCAGGCAGATCCATCCTGGGTCATGAGGCGGGCGGGGAAAAAGGCCCATTTTCAAACGAGCCTGGACCGATCCACCGGTGCTGAAGGTTCGAAGAAATCTGTTCGGATTGATTTCAAGCTCCTTGAGGGGACAGAACCCGCCAATGCCCGCGTGGAAAACATGAAGAAGCGCGATCTGTCCCTCTTCGATGGAATCGAGTTTTATGCAAAGGCAACGGAAACTTTTCGCGGGTACTTCACGCTTCTGACGTCTCAACAAGAAAACCCGAATAAAATGGACGCCTGGACCGGATCTTTTCAGGTGGACCAGGGGTGGGAAAAAATCCGCATCCCCTTCAATACCCTGTACGTGGGAAGGCGATGGATCCGACAAGGGGCATCGCGCTATGGCGCAACACCGGGCGATCAGGTTATGCGGCTCGACCGGGTCGAGTCTTTCATAATAGGCATCAGCGTCCTCATGAATTCCGACGCGTCAGGCACTCTATGGGTGGATAAGATCCGTTTCTATAACGATTAGATCGGAGAGGGAGAAAGCGGAAAAACCCTGTTGAACTCCTTCTGATCCTCTTCCTTCAGTTTCCAGCGAATCCTGTCCGGCTCCTTCGTGATGTCGGACAGGATTTTTTGCATGTCGCGAAGGTTGTTCCGGAACCGTTCTTCGATGAACCAGCGCATGACGAAGGCTCCCACCTTCAGCAGAAACCGTGTGAAGTCCCGATCCCCCGCGATGTATATCTCCACCCTGCCGAGAAGGCGCCCCTGATCGGCATGATAGTTGAAAACAAAGAGGGCGCGACCTGCCTCATCAATCGGTATGGCCCAGTGATTGATCCTTCCCGCGCCGTAAAAGACTCTGCTGTTCCGGTCCGCCCTGATTCGCGTCACATCCCCTTCCAGCCCTGAGGGATCAAAGACGTGGACCCCGGCTCCTTTCTTTTTCACCTCGTAACGGGGCTCGAATCCATAGGCTCCCCAGAGCTTTCCTACAAGGTAAGGGTTGTCCAGAATCTTTTCCCACACATCCAGACCGGTGTCGAGGGTGAAATCGGTCTTGTAGGATACCCCCGCTTCCTTGATGAATGTCTGAAGATCGAAGCCCGCCGTCTGCGGGAATGCGTTTCCAGCCACGAAGAAAAAAACGGCCGCGCACAGGAGGATCCTTCTCATGCCGCGTTTCTCCGGGGCGCGATTTTCCGCCACAGTGTGAAGAGCCGTGTCATGATGATGGCCACGATAATCCGCGGGACCCAGAGCCAGAATGGGCTCAGACCCAGGGAAAGGAAAAGCGCGGGATCTTCCACCATGGCGTGGTTGATCCCGATGGAAAGATGCAGCGTCTCGATGTCTTCCCGGCTCAGATGTCCCGCCCGCGACTCCTGGATGATCACGCTTCCTCCGTAGGCCAGACCGAAGATGGCGCCGGTCAGCCAGACGAATCCCACCTCACGGCTCAGGCCCATGACCTTCAGAACAGGGGTTAGAAATCGGACCAGGCCGTTGATCCACCCCTTGACCTTCATGATTTCCAGGAAGGTCATGATCGTGATGATGATGAGCAGGATCTTGATCCCCAGATTCAGCATGGACAAGGCCCAGCCCAGGACCATGTCCGGGAAGGGTTTCACATGAGAAGAAAGGATAACCGGGGCCGCCGCTACAGAAGGTTCTCCGACGACGAGAAGGGGAGCCAGGGCCGCGACGGTCAGCGTGGCGGTGAAGAGGCGGACGAAGGTGGCCTTCCAGGGATTGATGCCGGATTTGCCCTGGATGATCCCTTCCTGGACCATGTTGTGGGCGATGAGAAGGAAGAGGGCCATGAGGGTCATCTCTCCCTTCGTGAAGGGGAGGACCGCCATCACGGCGATCCCCCCGTAGATGTTGGTTGTCACGCCGATGAGCAGGGGGTAGACGGCCATGGCCGGCAGGCTCATGAACGCCATGAAGGGCCGGAAGATGAAATCCGCCTTCTGCAGCCAGCCGCTCCAAGCCAGAAGCTCCGTCAGGAAAGAGATGGGGACGATGATTTTCATCATCCAGACGAAGCCGTCCCACCCGTTGCGGAGCCCCGGGACTACCCCTTTATGAAACAGATCGCCGGTACTCACGCCGTCTCTCCCTTTCGGAGGCCGGCGATGATGACGGCAAGGCCCGCCGTCAGGAGGATGTGATAGATGCCGTTGTGATCAAAGGTCCAGATCAGGGTGACAAGAATTCCCCTCTTCGCCTGGATGGCGCCCGCGATGAGCGATATGACAAATCCCGCCGTCAGGTGCCAGGCCCCCTTGACCTTTCCCTTCATGGCAAGCCCTCCGTATGCACCGACCATGAAGCTCATGATGGCCGCGCTGTAAAGAACAAAAATGAGAAATCCGCCGGGAATCCAACGGGCCAGCGCAAAGAAGGCCGCCGCCATGCTCATCATGATGACCAGCGCTTTCCTCACGGCACGCCCGCCCCACAGATCATGGGCCGCCGCCACGGGAAATAGAGAAACCGTGAGACCCAGCGTGAGATAGAGCGGCACCCAGAGGCGTTCCTTCAGTCCGGGCGGCATCCCGAATCCATGCACCGCCGCGCCCAGCGCCGCCGAGAAGGCCAGGAGGCCGAAGGCCCAGGACCATATCCTGACTTTTGCCGGATCGCGAGTCCCTAGGCGTTGAAGGGCGATCACGCCGTACAGGGCCACGAGTGCCAGAACAGCATCCGTCAGCGCTGTCGTCTGCTCCGCGGGGATATCGATGAACGCCACGGCTAACCGCACCCCCAGAAGATCTGAAGCGGATCCTCATCCACCTCCCTGAGGAGGACTTCGAAATCGCTTTTCGGATTCAGATAATAGAGGCGCCACTGAAGATCGCGATCGGGAAAGTAGAGTGCCCACTCACAGGTCTGTTCCTCGAACCGGAATTGCGCCACGCCCGTCCTGACCCAGCTGAGCGGATCGCAATACAGGGGCCGTTCTTCAAAGAGCGTCACCGTATCATCTTCTATCGCGAATCCGAGCTTCACCCTGTGCCGGTGCATCTCCGGTATCTTCTCCAGGCAGAAATGCCCCAGCTTCTTTTCCACCAGTTTTCTTGTAAATTCCGGGAGAACCATATTATTTCGCTTCTCTTTCTTTCCGTGATCCTCTTCTCCTGTTTCCTATAATATGAGATTGCTGTCAACAGAATCCTCCGAGAACATTCCTGTTGACAATTTCAGCCGTCATCTCCAATATGATCTTCAAATTGCGCAACGGATCTTTTTACGCGAGATGCCGCCATGAAACCTCCCAAATCATCTTTCACGTTCAGCCCTTTTGAAAGCCTGAAAGACCGTCTTAAAAGCAGGACCGGGCCTTCTCCCGACGCCCCTCCCGCAAGCCGGGAAGAAGAGGCCCCACGCCCCGAATGCGACGAACAGGCTTTCCTGGAGGCCATGGAAGACGTGATGCCCCTGCGGAGAGAGAATCGGGCGGTGAGATCCGCCGGGGTCCGGCCGGTGGATTTGCCTGAACGCGCCGGGGAAGACGATGCTCTCGCGGCGCTGAGGGAACTCGTGAGAAACGGGAAGGGATTCGTCGTCGCCGATACGCCGGAATACATCGAGGGCACGGGATACCAGGGGAGCCTGGGGCTCGCGAGGCGGCTTCACCGCGGGGACTTCTCCATCCAGGCCCACCTGGATCTCCACGGAATGAATGTCGAAGAAGCGAGAGAAGCCCTGGAGAGGTTCCTGAAGGAAACGGTTTCCTCGGGCAGGAAGGCCGTTTCGGTCATCCATGGCCGCGGCCTGTCCTCCCCCGCGGAACCGGTTCTGAAATACAAGGTGATCGAGTGGCTCACCAGCGGCCCGTGGAGGAAGTGGGTCATCGCCTTCGCGAGCGCAAGGGCCTGCGACGGCGGGGCGGGCGCGACCTATGTGCTTCTCAGGAGACGCCCTTATTCGAGGCAACCGGTCAAGAAACCTCCGCAGTAAAATGACTCCGGGAAGTCATCCCATGGAAAAGATAAAGCTCGGCATCAGCACCTGCCTGCTCGGAGAAAATGTCCGATATGACGGCGGCCACAAGCACGACCGGTTCCTCACCGACACGCTGGGGAAATACGTTCAGTATGTTCCCGTCTGTCCCGAGGTGGAGTGCGGCCTCGGCGTGCCCCGGGAGTCCATGCGCCTCGTGGGAGATCCGGCTTCACCCCGCCTCGTCACGAACAAGACAGGCAGGGATTTCACGGAACAGATGATCCGCTGGGCCCGAAAGCGGGTCCGGGAGCTTGAGAAGGAAAATCTCTGCGGGTTCATCTTCAAGAGCGACTCCCCGTCAAGCGGGATGGAGTGCGTGAAGGTCTACGGTGAAAAGGGGATGGCCGAAAAGAAAGGTGTGGGGATCTTTGCGAGGGTCTTCATGGAGCATTTCCCGCTCCTGCCAGTGGAAGAGGAGGGGAGGCTTCACGATCCGCTGCTCCGCGAGAACTTCATCGAGCGGATCTTCGCCCTTCAGAGATGGCAGAAAAACAGAAAGTCCGGAGAGAGCCGGCGCGAACTCGTGGAGTATCACAAGCTCCTCCTCCTTGCCCACAGCGGGAAACACGCCCGCGTCAAGGGAAAGATCATCGCCCGGCGGCTGCTCAAATGGTATGACAGCGAGAAGAGGAATCTTCCCTGGCGGAAAACGCGCAATCCCTACCGGATCTGGGTTTCCGAGATCATGCTCCAGCAGACGCAGGTGGACACCGTCATTCCCTACTACCGGCGTTTTCTGCAAGCCTTTCCCACGGTCAAGGCCCTGTCGGCCGCGTCTCTCGATGAGGTTCTCAAGACCTGGGAGAACCTGGGCTATTACTCCCGTGCGCGGCATCTTCACGCCGCGGCCCGTGTGATCGTTGAACGGTTTAACGGTAAGTTTCCCCGCACGCGGGAAGAAATTCTTTCACTCCCCGGCATCGGCCCCTACACCGCCGGCGCCATCCTGAGCATCGCCTTCGGTTCGCCCGTGGCGGCTGTGGACGGAAACGTCCGGCGTGTCCTTTCGCGGATCTTCGCTCTGAAGGAACCGCTCGACCGTCCGGGTACGCAAAAGAAAATCGAGACCTTCGCAGAGGATCTTCTTCCCCCGAATCGTGCGGGAGATTTCAACCAGGCCCTCATGGACCTCGGCGCGATGATCTGCGTCCCGAAAGGTCCCCGCTGCAATCGCTGCCCCGTTCGAGACCTCTGCCTGGCAAAGGCGAAGGATCTGCAGGATTCTCTCCCCCGAAGATCAGCTCGAAAACCCGTTCCCCTGAAAGACATGACGGCGGCCGTGATCATGAAAGGCAAGCGGTTTTTAATCGTCCAGAGACCCCGCAAGGGACTTCTCGGCGGTTTATGGAAGTTTCCGGGCGGTTTGAGAGAAAAGGGTGAGACGCTGGAATCCAGCCTGATCCGCAATGTGCGGGATGATGCCGGGATTGATATCGGCATTGACGAGAAGCTGGCCGTGGTGAACCATGCCTACAGTCACTTCCGTGTCGCCCTTCATGCCTTCCGCTGCCGTCTTTCAGGCGGACGTCCGCGTGCCGCGGGCTGCGCCGACTGGCGCTGGATCGGCGTCTCGGAACTTCCCGGCTTCGCTTTTTCAAAGGCTGACAGGAAGTTGATCCATCTTGTCTTAGCAGATGATTCACCGGCAAAAAAAATGGTATAAAATTTGAATATAAAAATCAGTAGTGATAATATAATAAAAAGTATCTTGCAGGCTGTTCAAAAGCTTGTCCCGTACTTGATGCGGGACATTCGTGGTTCGACAAGCTCACCATGACAACCGCCTTGTCACCCTGTGCTGTTTGTACTGAGCTTGCCGAAGGGTCGAAGGGCAACAGCCTGCCGGGGGACCTCATGAATGATGAGCTAATTCTTTTGACGTGCCCGCAATGCGGAACAAAGAACCGGATCCCCAGGCAGCGAATTCACGACAGGCCGGTCTGCGGGAGATGCCGGACACCGCTGGCCGTGGGCGCTTATTCCGATCGTCCCCGGGATATCGGCGACAGCGAATTTCATCAGGAAGTGCTGGCTTCCCGCGAGCCCGTCCTTGTGGATTTCTGGGGTCCGCACTGCGCCTATTGCCGGATGCTCGCCCCGACGGTGGATCAGATCGCCTCGAATTTCGCCGGACGCGTCAAGGTCTTCAAGATCAATGTGGAGGAGCATTCCCGGACTCCGTCTCAATACGGCATCCAGGGAATTCCGACGCTTCTTCTCTTCAAGGGCGGCAAGCCCGTCGACCGGCTCGT
>CAYXFF010000084.1:0-5304 GCA_964464185.1 uncultured Syntrophaceae bacterium
CATTTTCCAATGCCGCACTTCATCCTCATCTCGAGGGAGGTGAGGATGTTCTCCTTGGCGAAGCCCAGTTCAAAGAAGACCGGCAGGGTGAACCGGATCATGATGGGCGGACCGCAAATCACGGTCACGGCGTTCTCGGGGCTCGGTCCAACTTCCTTGCAAACCGTGGGAACGAAACCTTCCCTGCCCTTCCAGTTCGCGTCGCCCTTGTCCACCGTGACATGCATCTTGATGTCTTTTCGCTTCTCCCAGGCGGCCAGTTCCTCCTTGTAACAGAGAAGCCCGGGTGTTCTCGCGCCGTAAACGACGCTGATGTCGCCAAACCGGGATCGGTTGTCCTCGTGGAGCATGTAATGGATGAGCGACCTCAAAGTGGTGAAGGCAAAACCGCCGCCCACCACAACCACGTTTTTCCCTTCAAGAAATTCGATGGGCCAGGAATTTCCCAGAGGGCCCCGGACCCCGATGCGGGCGCCTACCTCAAGGTCATGCAGCGCCGTGGTCACGAGACCGGTGACGAGCGCTCCCGCACGTTGAACCGTGAACTCGATATATCCCGGCTGGGTCGGCGACGAAGCGATGCCGATAGGGCTTTCACCCTTGCCCAATATGGACAACTCGGCAAATTGACCCGGCAGATACTTGAAGTTCTCCTCGTCTTCCTTGTTCACAAAGGTCAACCGGAAGGTCTTGATGTCATTTGTTTCCACCTCTGTCACAATCTTAGTGACCTCAACCGGCATGGGAATATAGGGGTTCTGCATCATCATTCCTCGTTTTCAGCTGCTTAGCTCTCAGCTCAATATGTTTTTATATCTTTTATCAGCTTTCTATCTTTTCAACCTCTCAGCTTCGATCTTTACAACTTCGATGCGCTCTCAATAATCGAATAGATATCGATGTTCACCGGGCAGGACCGGGTGCAGCGCCCGCATCCCACGCAGGAAATACAGCCGTACTTATCCACATGATAGGAATACTTATGGCATACCTTCTGACGGTACCGCTGGAAGATCCTGGGCCGGGGGTTGTGTCCGCTCGCCTCAAGGGTGAAATCGGTGAACATGCAGGCATCCCAGAATCGCTTTCTCACACCGTCTCTGAAAAGGGTCTCGTCGGAGATGTCAAAACAGTAACAGGTGGGACACACAAACGTGCAGGCCCCGCAGCTGATGCACGCCGCCGTTGCCTTTTCCCAGAATTCTTTGTTGTCAAAGACCTGGACGAACTTTCCGGCAATGGCATCGTCCTTGATCTCCATGAACCGTGTCTTGAGCTCACTGCTCTTTTTCGCCATATCGTCAAACATCTTCTCTTCTGTCTTCGATCCTTGTTCAAGAACCGCAAGGTCCTTGAGCAAACGATCGCCCTTCTCTGTGATTCCTTTAAAGAGAAGTTGCTTATCTGTCCGGATCATGAAGATGTCGCTTCCAGCCGTGTCGGAGGCACTGATCCCCAGGGTATTGTAGAAATCGGCAGGATCGGCTGCTGTCGAAGGATCGAAGGCATAGCCGATGACCGTTGTTTTCTCACGCTTATCATTCCAGTAAGGATCAATGACGCCCGCTCCCAGGAAGTGCCTGTCCATGATCTCAAAACTTTTCGCGTCGCAGGGTCTCACACCCAAGATCACTGACGGCTTTGCGTTGAGCGACACCGGTTCAGCCTCCGTCGCTTCCTTCCCCAACGAGTAACGGATCATGTCTTCCGACTGGGGAAAAAACACGAACTTGGGGCTCATGGCTGTATTGTAGAAATCCAGGGTGACGTCAGCAGGATTTCTGATTTCCTGAAAATCGACGGCCTTCCCGCCTTTCACGGGCGCGTAGAGCGGGCCTTTTTCCATGATGGCCGATACCAGATGACCAAACTTTTCAAGCGCTATTTTTTTCAGCACAATTTAACTCCTTGTCTTTAGCCTTTTGCCTTCAGCCCTTCGCCTCACTTCAACATCTCATCCGAATCCTGATTGCCGTAGTTGACCATGGCCGGTTTGTCCTCGATCTTCATGCCGGCGGCCTGATTGAACATGGCCTCGCATTCCTTGGCCAGCTTCTTGTGAAAGAGGTAAAGCGGGATATCCACGGGACAGGCTCGTGAACATTCGCCGCAGTCAATGCACCGTCCAGCCAGATGATAGAACCGCGTCAGGTGGTACATGAGATGGCCGTCCGTTGTCGGCGATTTGTCGGCCCAGCGCGGCCGAGAGGCGTCCATAAAACAGGGGTCGCAGTAACACATGGGGCAGGCCTTTCGGCAGGCAAAGCAGCGGATGCATTTTTCAAATTCTTTTTTCCAGAAATCCCATCGGGCGTCCTCACTCATCGCCTCCAGCTCCGCGAGAACATCGTAAGGGGAGCCGCCTTGGAAACCATGAACCTCATCGCCGAGAAGGATATCATGGATGACCGGGTTGGCCATGTTGCAGGTGGTTTTATTGTCGATGACCTCACCTGTTTTCTGATCTTTCATGCCCGTGACGGGAATTCCCAGAATCACAAGGTCCTCTCTTCGAACCTTTTCTTCCTGGATCAGCTGGACCACGGCCCTGCTGTCGGCGGCTTTCACAGCCACAGCGATTTTCGTCTTTGGCGGATACTTGGGAAGATACCTGGCAAGGTTGAAGGTGCAGTATTCATTGAAGACCAGACTGTCCGCATCTTCCGCCTTCCGGGCGGCAAAAGGCACGGGATGATTTTCATCGTATCCCCTGCCATAGGCAAGCACCACGGAAACCTCACCGCCCTCCAGGAGCCTCTTTGCTTCCTTTTTCAGATTTTCCTCGATCTTCTTCATCGCGGTCATAATCGCTCTCTCTAATCTTTCTTGATCTTGAACTTTGTCTGCGGTCCCAGGGCCTTCATGTCATGGGTGAATTCTTCCACAACCTCGGCGTATTTCTTTCCCTCCGAGGCGGATATCCACTCCACCCGGAAACGCTTCGCCTCCATGCCGGCAAACTCGAGGATCTTTTTCGTAACGGCCAGTTTCCTCCGGGCATAGAGATTGCCTGTCCCGTAATGGCAGTCGCCCGGGTGGCAGCCTCCCACGAGAACGCCGTCCGCGCCCAGTTGAAAGGCCCTGATAATGAAAGACGGATTGATGCGGCTGGAACACATGACACGAACGGTTCTCACATTCTGAGGGTACTTGAGCCGTGTCGTACCGGCAAGGTCGGCACCCGTGTAGGTGCACCAGTTGCAGGCGATGCCCAGTATTCTAGGTTCAAAGTCCATTACGGTCTCCTTTTGCTTGTGAATGACAAACGATCTAAATCTCCATCAAACCTTCCATCTCAGCCATGACCTGGTCATTCGTGAAATGACGCGTGATAATCGCTGAGGCGGGGCAGCTCGCGGCACAGAGGCCGCACCCCTTGCAAAGGGCCTCGTTGATCTCCGAGACATTCTTTTCGTAATTGAACATGGGCGCTCCGTAGGGACAGACCCTCACGCAATTCTGGCAGCCGCAGCAGGCGGCTGAATTGACGACGGCCGTGGCCGCCTCGAGTTCCATCTTGTCCTTGACGACGATCGTCAGAGCCTCGGCGGCCGCGCCCATTCCCTGGGAGACGGAATCGGGGATGTCTTTGGGGCTCTGGCAGGCGCCGGCGATGAAAACGCCGTCCGTCATGGTGGAAAGAGGCGCCAGCTTCGGATGCCGCTCCATGAAGAAGCCGTACTTGTCCGTGCTGAGATTGAAGAGCCGCGCCATGTCCTTGGCATCCTGCCTGGGCTTCATGGCCGGCGACAGAACCACCATGTCCACGGGGATGGTGACAAACTGGCTGGTCAGGGTATCTTCCACTTCAACGATCAGTTTCCCGGCATGATCCGGATTATCCGTTTTGTCGGTGACACGGGCCGCCTTGCCGCGGATGAATTTCACGTCCTCTTCCACCAGCCGGTTGTAAAACTCTTCGTAGCCCTTGCCGGGCGCCCTCATATCGATGTAAAGCTGATAGACATCGCCGTGGGTCTTCTCCTTCAGGAGATGGGCGAACTTCAGGGAATACATGCAGCAGACCCGACTGCAATACTCGTAGTTGTTTTTGTCGCGGCTCCCGATGCAATGAAGGATGGCGATGCTCTGGGGCTCCGTCTTCCCGTCCCGCATTACGACCTTGCCGCTCGTCGGACCGGCGGAATTGAAAAGCCGTTCGAGTTCCAGAGCATGGTGAACACCGGGGAACTTCCCGTAACCGTACTGGACCAGGGGCTTCGTATCCATGAGGTCATAGCCCGTTGCCATAATCACGGCACCAACCTTGACTTCACGGAATGTGTCTTTCTGCTCGAAATCGATGGCCGCCTGTTCGCATACTTTCTCGCAGAGGCGGCATTTCCCTTTCTTGAAGAAGGTGCAGCTTTCGCGGTCAATGACAGGCTTCTGCGGAACGGCCTGCGGGAAGGGAATATAAATGGATTTTCTTCTGACAAGACCCTCATCCCATTCCGAGACGCCCCGCCCGGGACACTTCTCCGTGCAGGCGAGGCAGGCGTTGCACTTGTCGTGGTCCACGTATCGCGCCTTCTGCCTGATCTTGATGTCGAAGTTCCCCACGAAACCCTTGACCTCTTCGACCTCGCAGTAGGTCAGGAGTTCAATATTGGAGTTCTGAAGAACGGCGTCCATCTTCGGCGTGAGGATGCAGGCCGAGCAATCCAGGGTGGGAAACGTCTTGTCGAACTGCGCCATGTGACCGCCGATGGTGGGACTCCTTTCCACGAGGTAGACTTTTTTCCCTGTGTCGGCGAGTTCCAGGGCCGCCTGAATGCCGGCGATGCCGCCGCCGACGACCATCACGTTCGGATTGACATCAATGAAGCGGGAAACCAGGGGCTGGAGGAGCCGCGCCCGATAAACGGCGCCGTTGATGAGCGCTTTTGCTTTCGACGTGGCCACGTCCTCGTCCTCTGTGACCCAGGAGTCCTGCTCCCGGACATTCACGATGGAGAGCAGATACTGATTCAATCCGGCGTTCTCGATCACCTTGCGAAAAGTCCTCTCGTGCATCAGGGGAGAACATGCGGCCACGATGACCCTGTCAAGATTGTGTTTCCTGATGTCTTCCTGAATCAGTTCCTGGCCCGGAGTGGAGCACATGAACTTATAGTCTTCCGCCACAACCACATCGGGCAGCGTCCGGGCAAACTCGGCGAGCTCACTAACCCGAACGGTCTTGGCGATATTCAAACCACAGTGACAGACAAAAACACCGATCCTGCTCATAAAATCTCCTTATCCTTCCAGACTTTCGAGAAAGAGTTCCGTCAAGTCCTTGACCTTGATTTTATCTTCCGC
>CAYXFF010000084.1:5404-7011 GCA_964464185.1 uncultured Syntrophaceae bacterium
GAGTTCGCTGAAGTGGATGACCTCGTAATCCTCACCGTATTCCTGTTTGAAGGTTGCCCGGCAGTGGGGAGAAATGGTGAGGATCTTTTTGGCGCCCGTCGCGCTGAAGATGCCCAGATTGTTATTCTTCAGTTTCTCGAAAAGATCAAGATCTCCCACCTTCCGGACGCTTTCCCCGCAGCACTGGGCGTCCGTTCCCGGAAGCCCCCAGCTCAATCCGGATTTTTCGAGGATCTCCGCCGTGGCTTTCGCGACAAGGACGTTCCTGGGATCGTAGCAAACGGTGCAGCAGGTCCAGTAAAGATATTCCTTGTCCTCGGCGAAAAGAGGATACTTACCCTGCGCCCAGTCGTTTCTCTTGGGCGCATCACCTGACCATGGATTCCCTCTTGCCGTGAGACTCCCCACAAAGGCGCGCAGGGGAGGCGGAAGAAGGCCCCCGCCAGCGTATACGCTCCGAACCGACCTTACCAGGTCAATGATCTCGACGCCCCGGGGACAGCGATCCACGCAGAACTTGCAGGTCGAGCATCCCCACATCAGATCTTCTATGCCGTCAAAGCCGAGCTGGCTCAGTCTCATGAGTTTGCGGATATTGAAATGCGTGATAGGACTCCAGGGGCACGTTCCCGTGCAGGTTCCGCACTGATAACATTTCCTGAAGGCCTCGCCGCCGGCTTCTGCAATCGCCTGCGACATCTCCAGATATGGTGTGACCGCTGTTGACATTTTTTATTTGTCTCCTATCGTTTTGAAGCGTGGATATTCCTTAATCATCAAAGGCAATTAAATGACAATCGTCCCTGTCGCCCTCTGCTGATTGCAAAACGCAAAAAAAAGCTCTGAAAACTGATTGAATTTCCGGACGTCCTGGGGGTTCAAAATTTTATATCGTTAAGGAATTTAAAAACTTACACTATTGACCTGTTCTTTAAAAATCCTGCGCTTCATAGCAGATCAATATTGAAATGTCAAGGGCATTTAGGTTTCAGGAAATCGGGTTTTCTGAAATCGCATTCCAGATTTCGGTCTTCCCTTCCCCTGTGCGGGCGGAAAAAAGGATCATCCTCTCAACGGGCATTCCAAGATATTTTTTTATACTGTCCATGCGAACCTTCGCCCGGCTCTTTGAGACCTTGTCGGCCTTTGTCAGGACGACGATGAAATTTTTATTATAGATTCGGAGCCATTTCATGAGCGACAGGTCATCCTCAGACGGGTCCCGCCTTATATCGAGGATCAGAACAACCAGGCCCAGGGCTCTCCTCTCCTTAAGATACCTCTCGACCATGAGACCCCAGTTCTTCTTCTCTTCGAGGGGAACCCGCGCAAACCCGTATCCCGGGAGGTCCACGAAAGAGAAGCGGTTGTTGATCAGGAAGAAATTGAGTAAGCGCGTTCTTCCCGGCGTGGAACTGGTAAGGGCAAGTTTTTTTCGATGGACCAGAACATTTATCAGGGAGGATTTTCCCACGTTGGACTTTCCGGCAAAGGCAACCTCCGGATAGGGATCTGCCGGATAATGTGCGGGCTGTGTCGCACTTTTTACGAATTCGGCGGATGTAATTTTCATCTTCGGTTATTCACGGCAGACCCGGCTGCAAAAG
>CAYXFF010000085.1:0-6978 GCA_964464185.1 uncultured Syntrophaceae bacterium
ATGTCTTTGGGTGAGACGTAAAAATTCGCCTGTCTGAGATTTTTGGGCATGGATGCGAGGAGCCGCGAGGCCATTTCGAAGAATAGTTTTCCTTCCACAAGGGATCTGAAGGCCGGGTGATAAGGGCCGCCGAGGATCGTCCCGGGCCGTTCCATGTCGCCCTCAGGCTGCAGTCCGATTCTGATGACAGGGATTCCCGCTCTTTCAAAACGACTCAGGGCATGGCCGCAAAGGTCAACAGCCTCGTCCATGGACAGTGGGTGATAGCCTCCTCTCTCATAAGAATCCGCCAGGGCCGTTCCCGTAAAGACAAGAGTCGGATGAATTCTCACCATGTCCGGCCTCAAACGAATGACCTCGTCAACACTGTAAAGAAACCGGTCCCGGTTGTCTCCCGGAAGTCCGGCCATGAGATGCACCCCTGTCTCAAAGCCGTTTTCCGTCAGCGTCGAGACGGCTTTCCTCACGTCCTCCGATGAATGCCCTCGGCATGAGAGATCAAGAACCTCATCCACCATGGACTGGGCCCCGATCTCCACCGTTTTCACCTGAGCCCGCTTCAGGCGCTCGATGATCTGATCATGGCCGAGAAAATCCGGTCTTGTGGAGATTCTCAGAGAGCGGACATCGCCCGTTTTGATGAAGGCACCCGCCAGGGTCAAAAGTTTATCCTGCTCATGGGGGTCGAGTCCGGTGAAATTTCCGCCATAAAAGGCGATCTGGGTGTACGCTTTTTTGTCGGGTTTCGATGTTGAGAGATAACAGGAAACGATATCCTTCATGACAGAGTCGGTCATTGTTTCAGGGTCGCAATTTTCCGCGGCAATCCCGCGGCAGAAGGTGCACCTGTGCGGGCATCCCCGGTTCGTAATGAAAAGGGGGATAATCAAACGCTGCGACGGAAACTGTTGCTCCTGGGTATTCATTGATCTTTCCAAGGGATCGTTTCAAGGGCCTCCAGCGCTTTCTTGGCCGCCTGCTGCTCTGCTTCTTTTTTATTCTTCCCTATTCCCCATGCGGAGAGAATGTCGGAGACGGACACTTTCACCTGAAACAGCTTATCATGGTCCGGGCCGTATTCGTTCATCAAACAATACCGGGGAGTGACCTTGAACCTGCTCTGACAGAGCCCCTGTAGAGATGTTTTGTAATCCCTGAAGGCGGGATCGTCTTCGCTTGTCTCGACCAGGGGAAGAAAGACCTTTGTCAGAAATGAACAGGTCGCGTCGAAACCGCAATCCAGATAGACGGCCGCCACAATGGCTTCAAAGGTGTTGGACAGAATGGACGTCTTCATTCTGCCGCCCGAGGACTCCTCTCCTTTTCCAAGAAAAAGAAAATCGCCCACCTGGAAACGCACGGCCAGCCTGGCGAGAGACAGTTCATTTACGATGGAAGCTCTCATGCGGGAAAGCTGCCCCTCGTCATAATCCCTGTACCGTTTCATGAGGAGGTCGCTCACGCAGAGTTCGAGGACCGCGTCGCCCAGGAATTCCATCCTCTCGTTATCCTCGCGGACTTCGTTCTGGTTCTCGTTAATAAAAGACCGGTGAATCAGGGCCGTATCCAGGAGGCTTTTGTCGCGGAACACGTAACCGAGAATCTTTTCAAAAGCCTTCAGATTCTCCATTCTGTCCTTATCCATGTGTTAATGTCCTTCCAATCATTTTTCCGTCGAGCGCCTCCACTGCTAGGATATCCATGACCGTGTTCGAAAAAGAGGAATTTCCTTCGGGAAGGAGAACCGGAATGTAGTTGTCAGAAAAACCTTTCATGAAACCCGTCGAGCGATCTTTAGCCGACTCAACGAGAACGGAGAGCCGCCTTCCGACAAAGCCCCGGGCAAAACAGTCACGTTTTCTGCCGCCGAGAGATCTCAAAACCTCCACACGGCTCTTTTTCACGTCGTCTTTTACCTGATCCGGAAGGTTCGCGGCGGATGTCCCCGGGCGTTTCGAGTAGGGAAAGACATGCAGGTAGGCGACGGGCAGTCCCTCAATGAAATTCAAGGTGTTCTCGAATTCTTTTTTTCCTTCACCGGGAAATCCGGCCATGACGTCTATTCCGATCGCCGTGTCGGGAAAGGCGGAGACGATATTTTCCATCAGCGTTTTAAATTGACGGCCGTTGTAATGTCTTCCCATTTGCCCGAGTATTCTGTCGTCACCACTCTGAAGGGGAATATGCAGATGACGGCACAGGATTTGCGATTCACGGTAATGAGAGAGGATTTCAGGGGTCACTTCCAGCGGCTCGATGGAGCTCAGCCTGAGCCGGGTGATGCGGCCCTGCGTCTCGATTTTCCGAAGCAGGCTGAGGAGACTGCTTCGGCTCTGAAGATCAGTGCCGTACATGCCGAGATGGATACCTGAGAGGACGATTTCCCTGTATCCGGATTCGGCCAGAAACGCCACTTCATCCAGGACCTTTTCTTCCGGCAGGCTCCTGCTCGCGCCTCTTGCCATAGGAACGATGCAATAACTGCAGAAGGAATCACAGCCGTCCTGTATTCTCAGAAAGGCGCGTGTCCGTCCGGGCAGAGAGCCGCCGCTCCAGTTTGATATTGTCCGGCAGCGGCGCATGTCGCTCACGCAAACCTTTTTCCTGCCTTCCTCTGTCTCACGCAGGAAAGCCGGAATGTCTTCCTTTTCCGCGTTGCCCGCCACCAGCGAGACACCGGGAAGTCCGGCGATCTCTTTAGAGGCAACCTGGGCATAGCAGCCCGTTACCACGATCCGCGCCGCGGGATTTTTCCGGTTTGCCCTCCGGATCAGCTGTCTTGACTGGTAGTCCGCGCGCGCCGTCACGGTGCAGGTGTTTATGATGTAAATGTCGGCGCTGCCGAAAAAGGGGACGATGAGAAAACCGGCGGCCTGAAGCTTCCCGCGCAGACCGGCGGATTCATACTGATTCACCTTGCATCCAAGGGTTGCCAGGGCGACCTTTTTTGCTGTTAAATTTTTCACGTGTTGAGGCTTCCTTGTCTGGTCCGGAAAATGGCTGCATAATATGCTGAAATTACACTTTAACGTCTGATTTTGCAAGGCGAAAGGATGTGGATTTCGCCGGTCGTGTGTGGTAGAATGCAGCCATTTCATGCCGGAGGTTCAAAATAACATGAGTGAAACAATCGTCTCGTTTTCTACTCATCCCTACGTCATGGCTGTTCTTGCCGTTGCCGGAGGCCTCCTCGTTTTTTTTCTCATAAAGAAATTCGTCAAACTGGCTCTCATCCTCATCCTCACCGTGATTGTCGGCCTCGCGCTTTATTATGGCTTCACCACACCGGGGGATTACAAGGAAAAGATGAAAGGCGCCGTCGAAAAGACAAAGGCGCAAAGTGGAGAGCTCATAAAAAAGGGCAAGGATAAGGTCGTCGAGGAGGGAAAGAGACTGACCGGAGACCTGGGCAAGAAGGCCAGGGAAGACAAAAAGAAATTTCTCGAAGGTCGGTCCAAGGCCGCCGAAAGTGAATAACTTTTTAATCCCGGAGCCCGCACCATTCTTATCAGAGCAGGTCCACTTCCATCGCTCTGGGAGGACAGGCCGAGACGCATATTTCACAGCCGTTGCACGTTTCGGCGTCGAAGAGAACCATCATGGAATCTCCATCAAGGTGGAGCGCCCCCGTCGGACAGAAGGCGATGCAGGCCCCGCAGTGGACGCACTTTTCCAGGTTCTGTTTGACGCTCTTTGAAAGAGGCTCGACCCGAAGTCCCTTTTCTTTCAGGAAATGGACGCCCCTGTCAAAATTCTCCTTCGTTCCGCAGACCTCCAGAACCAGCAGACCTTCCCGCCGCGGAAACACTCTCGCCTTGAGGATGTTGAAAATGAGGTCATAATCCTTCACAAGCCGGTAGACGATGGGCTGATCGACCACATCGGCGGGATATCTGATGACAATCTTTTTTGTGTACATGAGTGTCCTTGCCTCGCTCGAATTCTCTCACAGGAAGGGCCGCCTGTCAAGCGTCCCCGCGCAAAAGGGCATCCCAGTCATAGGTGGTAAAGGTTTCCCTCAGAGGGTGGTCATCATCAACGAGGTGATACGAAAGGTTTGCAAAAACCTGAGAGGCCATCTGCCTGACCGGCGCCGGCGGCACCACGTCGTCGTCTCTGCCGTGGAAGATCGTGACGGGAAGGTTCATCCGTTTTCCCGCAAAAGGCTTGAAATCATCGAGATTCAGGGCGGGAGCGAGCAGGATGAGCTTTTTGACCCGGTCGTCGTGATTGCAGGCATAGATTGCCGCCATGAGACCGCCGAAGCTCGACCCGACGAGGATGAGATCCTTCTTATCGGACAGCATTCTGTTTAATTTCTTCATCCGCTGCTCAAGGGTTCCCTTGAAGTCTTCAATGATCATATCCGGATATCTTGCCCTGAAGAAAACACCTTTATTGCCCCGGCTGCTGCTTTCGAGACCGTGTATGAAGACACGCGTGAACGCCATGGACCTTTTGCCTCCACATTATTGACGCATCGTTCCATACACCGGATCATGCTGTTTTGCAAGAGACGTTTGCCGGACAGCACGGGAAAAAACCGGTTCTTCAAAGGAGTTGATTTTGAATCTTCCCGTGTGTTAGAGATCAGGAGGAAAGGAGATCCTATGGCCGTTATTTTTCCCTTCAGAGCGGTGAGATCCAGCAGACAATGGGTGGCGAAAGTGGCCTCCTATCCCTATGATATTGTCAGTTCGGAAGAGGCGAGAAAAATCGCCGCAGAGAATCCGTTGAGTTTTCTCCGTGTCACAAAGGCGGAGATTGATCTGCCCGCGGATGTGAATTCCTACGATGACAGGGTCTATGAAAAGGCAAGGTGCAATTTTGAGGAGCAATTGAGAACAGGGATACTGATTCAGGATGATCAACCCTGTTTTTATGTTTATTGCCTGACCATGAACGATCAGGAACAGTGCGGCATAGGAGCCTGCGTCCATGCGGCGGAGTTTGAAGCGGGGCGCGTGAAGCGGCATGAGCTGACCCTCCCCGAAAAGGAAGCCGACCGGACAAGGCATATCGACAGACTCAATGCCCAGACGGGTCCCATATTGATGGCCTACAGGGGCCGTGACAGTATCAATCGCCGGATCAGCATCATCAGGGAGAATTCTCCGGAGTATGATTTCATGTCCGATAACGGGGTGTCACATACTCTATGGGTTGTCCGCGATGCGGAAACGATCCGTGCGATCGAGAAGGAATTTGAAACGATTGACGCGTTCTATATCGCGGACGGTCACCACAGAGCGGCGGCGGGAACGGCCGTTGCGGGGAGGAGAGGGAGAGAGTCCAGGGACCGTGAAAATGCCCCAGCTCAATGTTCCATTCTTGCTGTTCTCTTTCCTCACGATCAGCTCAAAATAAGGGATTACAACCGGGTCGTCAAGGACCTCGGCGGATTGAGCGAGCAGGCGTATTTGAGGATGATCGGGGAGTCTTTTGAACTTGAACCGGACTACAGGGGAAAATCGCCGCAGGAACCCCGGGAGTTCGGCATGTACCTGAGAGGGAAATGGTTCAGGTTGAGGCCCAGAGAAGGGACCTGGCAGGAAGGAGACATCGTGGGTGCCCTGGATGTCTCTATACTTCAGAACAATCTGTTGGGGCCGGTTCTGGGAATCAATGATCCACGCGGAGACGCACGGATCACCTTTGTGGGAGGATCTCGCGGAGTGGCGGAACTGGAAAGGATGGTCGATTCAGGGGAATATGCGGTGGCTTTTTCTCTCTTCCCGCCCACCATGGATCAGATGATGAAAGTGGCTGATGCGGGAATGGTCATGCCCCCGAAATCGACATGGTTTGAACCAAAGCTGCGGGACGGCATTCTGGTTCACGTCCTGAAAGATGAAGATCAGGTTAAGTCCGTCAGGGGGTGATGAGGGATCGCCGGGACTATGGAAAAGGATTTGCGGCAGGCCGGTGAGACGCTTGATGACCTTCTCAATGGCAGCCTGAGGATCCTGCAGAAAAGAAAGGGGTATCGATTTTCGCTGGACGCCCTCCTGCTGGCCCATTTTATCCGCCTGAAGGGAAGCGGACCCGCCGTTGAGTTCGGAACGGGCAGTGCCGTGATTCCCCTCATTCTCCAGCGCCGTTTCGGACGAAAGAAAATCATCGGAATCGAAATCCAGGAAAACCTCGCGGACATGGCCCGCCGGAGCATCCGGATGAACGCCATGGAGGACAGGATCGAGATCATTGCCGGTGATGTCAGGAAGATCAGGAATATCTGCAAACCGCGCACCTGCCCCGTGGTTTTTTTCAATCCCCCTTACAGAAAGGCCGTCTCGGGGAGGATCAATGCCGACACGGAGAAAGCCCTGGCCCGCCATGAGATAGAGGGTTCTCTCAGTGAATTTCTGGCGGCCGCACGGTATATCCTGAAAGCGGCCGGCTCCGTCTTTGTGATCTATCCGGCTAGACGGCTCGTGGAACTCCTGCACAGAATGCGGCTGAACGGTATTGAGCCCAAGAGGATGCGGATGGTTCATACGAAGGCATGTTCGGAAGGATCCTTTGTTCTTGTGGAGGGAGTGAAGGAAGGGGGTGAACAGCTGGAGATTATGCCTCCTCTCTTCATCTATGATGAAAAGGGAGACTATACGGAAGAAATGATGGCCCTGTTCAGGGAGATTTCCGGCGATTCTCCATCTTCCTGCGGATGATAGTCCTGGTCATGGCCCGTTTCAGAATTTCGTTGAGTTCACGGTCGGATATGGAGGCGGTGCATTCTTCAATGAGCCTTTTGTCGCGGTCTTTCAACAGGTTCTGATCGGGTTGCAAGGTGAAAGGATCGTCTTTTTTCTTCTGAACCGCGGAAACCTCTCCTATTGAGAAAAAGATGTTCCTGACGGATTCTTTTTCGAGAATTTCATTCAGTTTTTCCATGATTTCATTCTTGACGAATTGCAGCTGATGCATCCAGGCGGAACTCGAGACCTTGACAAGAAGAGTGTCGTGGTCAAGGCGATC
>CAYXFF010000086.1:0-6961 GCA_964464185.1 uncultured Syntrophaceae bacterium
GGGCGATGATCCGGCCGCCGCCCGCACCACCCTCCGGGCCCAGGTCAACGATGTAGTCGGCCGCCCTGATGACCTCCAGGTTGTGCTCGATGACGACGACGCTATTGCCGCGATCCACAAGCCGGTGGAGGATATCGACGAGCCTCTCCGTATCGGCCAGGTGAAGGCCCGTGGTCGGTTCATCGAGGATATAGAGGGAGCGTCCCGTCCCTTCGATGGACGAGGCAAGCTCGCTCGCGAGCTTGATGCGTTGCGCCTCGCCGCCCGACAGGGTGGGGCTCGGCTGGCCGAAGGTCAGGTAGTCGAGGCCGATATCCACGAGAAACTGCAGCGCCCTGCGAATCCTGGGGATGGCGGCAAAAACGTCGAGCCCTTCCCTGAAACTCATCTCAAGGACGTCGTGGATATTTTTCCCGTGATAGGTGACGGCCAACGTCTCTTCGTTGAAGCGGCGTCCGCCGCATTCCTCACAGGCGACGTATACATCGGGGAGGAAGGACATCTCGACCTTGATCCTTCCCTGTCCGGCGCAGGCCTCGCAGCGGCCCCCCGCCACATTGAAGGAAAAGCGCCCTGCCCCGTAGCCCCGTGCCCGCGCCTCAGGGACACCGGCGAAGAGGCGGCGGATCTCGTCGAAGAAGCCGACGTACGTGGCGGGGGTGGAGCGTGGCGTCCGGCCGATGGGCGAATGGTCGATCTCCGACACCCTGGCGAGATGCTCCCAGCCCCGGATCGCCTTGAAACCGTTCGCAACGGCTGTCCTGCCGGAGAGGCACGATTTCAGGGCTTCGTAGAGGACGTCCTTCACGAGGGTGGATTTTCCCGAACCGCTGACACCCGTGACACAGGTCAGCGTCCCCAGAGGGATAGCAGCATCGATGTCTTTCAGGTTATGCATGGTCGCGCCGATCACTTCGATCCACGCGCCGTCATGGGGAGAACGGCGATGCGACGTGATTTCGCGGCGGTGCCCGTTCATCCAGGCGCCCGTCACGGACTCCGCACAGGCCCGGATATCCTGAAGTGTTCCCTGGGCGACCACCCGGCCTCCGCCGGGCCCGGCGCCCGGCCCGAGATCAATGATATGGTCTCCATTCCGTATGGTCTCCTCGTCATGCTCCACCACAACGATGGTATTGCCGCGCTCCTTCAACTCGCGGAGGGTAGAAAGGAGAAGACCGTTGTCCCGGGGATGCAGGCCGATGGTCGGTTCGTCGAGGATGTAGCACACCCCCAGAAGGTTCGAGCCGAGCTGAGCCGCCAGACGGATCCGCTGGGCCTCACCGCCCGAGAGGGTATCGCCCCGCCTGTCCAGGGAAAGGTATCCAAGACCGACCTGTTTCAGGAACCGGAGCCTTGGAAGAAGCTCCTCCATGATCCCGGCGGCAACGGGGGCTTCCTTTTTATCAAAAGAAAAAGAACCGAGTGTTTTCTCAGCCTCCTCCGAGGAAAGGGCAACCAGGTCGTCTATCCTCCAGCCTTTCACGCGGACGGCCAGGGCATCCTCCCGGAGCCTTTTTCCGCCGCAGGCCGGGCAGACGATTTCGCCGGAAGCGTTTTCCAGGCTTCCAACCCCCTCACAGCGGGGGCAGGCGCCAAGGCGGCTGTTGAAGGAAAACAGCCTGGGGTCAAGCTCGTCAAAACCCCTCCGGCAGCGCGCGCAGTAAAGCTTCGAACTCAGGGTTCTCACTTCACCCCTGTCCAGAAGACGAAGGGTTCCACGGCCGAGTCCAAGGGCCCGGCGCACCATCGCGCCCAGGGCATCGGACGCCGCCGCGCCATTCTTCACCTCTCCCATGACGAGGTCGATATCGTGCTCCCGGAAACGATCCAGCGCAGGAAGGGGATCGAGGCCGCGGAGATCGCCATCAATAAGGACCTGGCGGAATTTCATCCGTTTCATTCTGGCAAGGAGATCCCTGTGAAAACCCTTTCGGCCCAGAACCAGGGGGGCCAGGAGGGTGATGGTCCGGCCCCGCGAGCTCCTCCGGATCTCGGCAATGATCGCCTCGGGAGCCTGGGGCGTGATGGCATCTCCGCATCCCGGGCAGTGCTGAACCCCGAGCTTGCTGTAAAGAAGCCTCAGGTAATGGTAGGTCTCCGTCAGGGTCGCCACGGTGGAGCGTTTTCCGCCCCGGCTTGTGCGCTGTTCGATGGCCACCGTGGGCGGGATGCCGGTGATGTCGCTCACCTCCGGCCGGTCCATGATCTTGAGGTACTGCCGGATATAGGCCGGCAGGCATTCCAGGTAGCGCCGCTGCCCCTCGGCAAATAATATATCAAAAGCGAGTGTCGATTTGCCCGAACCGCTCACACCCGTGATCACCACGAGTTTCTCCCGGGGGATCGAAAGGTTCAAATCCCTGAGGTTATGCTCCCGCGCGCCGCGCACGACGATCGCATTGCCGTTTTCGCCCGCAGGGTGAGGCTCTCCTGTTTCCGCGGCCGTTTGCGGCGCCACATCCAGAAATGATCTTTCGAGACAGGACCGGAGATAACGTCCCGTGTGGGATGAGCTGGAACGCGCCACCTCTTCAGGCGTTCCCGAAGCCACCACAAAGCCCCCGCCGTCTCCTCCCTCCGGTCCGAGATCGATCACGTGGTCGGCGCACTTGATGACCTCGGGATGGTGCTCGATGACCACGACGCTGTTGCCTTCCTCGACCAGACGGCCGAAGGCATCCAGGAGTTTCGATATGTCGTGAGGGTGAAGACCGATGGTGGGTTCGTCAAAGATGAAGAGGGTATCCCTCGTTTTCCTGAGGCCCACGTGCTGGGCGAGCTTGAGTCTCTGGGCCTCCCCGCCCGAGAGGGTGTTGACCGGCTGTCCAAGCCGCAGGTAGCCGAGACCCACGTCCGAAAGGAGGTGCAGGGAACGAACGATCTTCGGTCTGTCCCGGAAAAAGGCAAGGGCTTCGTCGGCGGTCATCATGAGGACATCGTGGATATTCTTTCCGAGGTATTGGACCTCCAGAACTTCTTCGCTGAAGCGCCTGCCGCCGCAGCGCGGACAGGGAAGATAAATGTCGGAGAGGAATTGCATCTCCACTTTTTCGAATCCCTCTCCCTCGCATTCCTCGCACCGTCCGCCCGGCGAGTTGAAAGAAAAGGTTCCGGGCGTGTATCCCCTCGCCTCCGAGAGGGGCTGGGAGGCGAAAAGGGCCCGGATGGGCTCATAGGCCTTGAGATAGGTGATCGGAGCGGCCCTGGAGGTCCTGCCGACGGGCCGCTGATCCACGAGGATGACATCGCGAATCCTCTCCGCCCCGTCCATGGCGGCGAAGCTGCCGGGCTTCTCCTCAGGCTCGCCCTTCAAACGCTTCAGACCCCTGTAAAGGATATCCACTCCCAGGGTGCTCTTTCCCGAACCGGATACTCCGGTGATCGCCGCCAGAATTCCCAGGGGAATCCTAACATCGATCCCTTTCAGATTGTGCTCCGACGCTCCCAGGATCCAGAGAAAACCTTTTGGCTTCCGTCTCTTCCAGGGAATGGGTATGCTCAATTCCCCGGTCAGGTATTTCCCCGTGAGAGACCGCGGCTCCCGCGCGATTCCCTCCAATGGACCGCTGTACAGAAGCTCTCCTCCCTCTTCACCAGCGCCGGGCCCCAGGTCCACCATGTGGTCGGCCCCCCTCATGATCTCCGGGTCATGCTCAACCACCACCACCGTGTTCCCCAGATCCCTGAGGGCATGCAGGGTGCCGAGAAGGCGGCCGCTGTCCCTAGGATGGAGGCCCACCGTGGGTTCATCGAGAACATAAAGGGTATTGACGAGCGAGGAACCGAGCGCTTTTGTCAGACTGACCCGTTCCACTTCACCGCCCGACAGGGTGCGCGACTGGCGATCCAGGGTCAGGTAGCCGAGTCCCACCTGGAGGAGATAACGGAGGCGCCGCCTGATCTCCCCCACGAGGATCGATTCCGCCTCGTCGAGCGAGCCTTCCTCAATATCCCCGAAGAAACGAGCTGCTTCCTCGATGTTCAGGGAATAGAGGTCCGCGACGGACCGGCCGCCGATTCTCCAGAGGAGGACATCGTCCCGAAAGCGGGTCCCACGGCAGTCCGGGCAGGTAAGATAGCCCCGGTATCTGGACAGAAAAACACGGACGTGAAGTTTGTAGCGCTTCGTCTCCAGCCACTGAAAAAACCCTCTCACGCCGTAAAAGGTCTCGTCCCCGTCGATGATGCCCTGTTTTTGCTTTTCCGTCAGGTCCCGGAAGGGAACATTCACGGGGATCCGGCGCCTCCGGCAAAAATCCAGAAGATCCTCGAACTCCATCCTGGCAATTCCCGTCCAGGGTTTGACAGCCCCCTCCCGGATGGACTTGCCGGGGTCCGGTACGACAAGGTCGAGGTCCACGTCGATGATCCGGCCGAATCCACGGCAGGTGGGACAGGCCCCCACCGGGGAATTGAAGGAAAATAAGTTGGCTGTCGGTTCCCGGAAGGAAAGCCCGCAATAAGGGCACTTCAAAGCAGAACTGAAGCGCAGGGATTCTCCGGAAGGCAGGTGAATGTCCATCCGGCCCCTTCCCATTCTCATGGCCATCTCAAGGGAGTCCAGGACCCGTTTTCGCTCCGTTGCCTTGAAATGGAGACGGTCCACGACCACATTCAACTCGGCATCCCGGCCCATGTCAGGAACTGTCTCAATGGGCACGACATGGCCGTCTTTCCAGAGCCGGTAAAACCCGGCCCGCTGGAGGCCCCTTCCCGTCTCTGCCGGGTTGTCTCCCGCCGGCAGTGGAAAGGTGATGATGAGGGGCGTCCGTTCCTCAAGTTTCGAGAGTTCTTGGAAAATGGTCTGGGGTGTATCCTTCGTCACGGGCCGTGAGCACCCGCTGCAGGTGAGTTCCGCCATTCGGGTGAAGAGGAGCTTCACGTAATCGGTCAGCTCCGTCATCGTGCCCACGGTGGAACGGGAGGTCTTGACGGGGTCTCCCTGCTCAATGGCCAATGAGGCTGGAATGCCCTCGATCCTGTCCACCCGGGGGCGGTCCATGCGCTCCATGAACTGCCGGGCGTAGGGCGAAAAGGTCTCCACGTAGCGCCGCTGACCTTCGGCATAGAGGACATCGAAGGCGAGAGACGATTTCCCGGCTCCGCTCACGCCCGTGATGACGGTGAGCCTGTTGAGGGGAATATCAAGGTCGAAGCCCTTGAGGTTATTGTGCCGGACTCCGATGAGCCGGATGGTCCTGTTTTCCATATAGATCCGATTCTATCCCCTCTCTCCGCCTGCTTCAAATAAAAAACGGCCGCCGGTTTTTCATCCGGCGGCCGTAATAGACTTGCTCAGTTAAATGTTAAAGCAGCTCAATGGCCGTCGCCATCGAAACGCCGCCGCCGCCGCAGAGGGTTGCGAGTCCCAGGGTATTTCCCCGCTTCTTCATGGCGTGGATCAGGGTCACCATGATGCGGCAGCCCGTGCAGCCCACGGGATGCCCGAGGCCGCAGCCGGAACCGTTGATATTGGTAATCTCGCGGTTCAGGCCAAGTTCCCTTTCCACCCCTATATACTGGGCGGCGAAAGCCTCGTTCACCTCGATCAGTTGAAAGTCCGTCAGCTTGAGCCCGGACTTCTTCAACATATCCCGGACCGCCGGGGCGGGGCTGAGCCCCATGACCGCTGGATGGCAGCCGCCGTAACCCACGGCCTTGATCCTGGCAATGGGCTTCAGGCCCAGTTCCTTCGCCTTCTCCGCCGACATGATCACCATACCGCTCGCACCGTCGTTGATTCCAGACGCGTTCCCCGCCGTCACCTTGCCGATCTTGGGTACGAAGGCGGGCGGAAGGGCCGCAAGCCTGTCCATGGTGAGCCCGGGGATGAAATGCTCGTCCTTGTCAAAGATGATGGGCGGCTTGCCCTTTTTCTGGGGGATCTCGATGGGAACGATCTCTTCCTTGAAGTCGCCCTCTTTCGTGGCACGCTCGACGTTGTTGTGACTCCTGAGGGCCACCTCGTCCATCTCCTGCCGGGTGATATTGTACATCTCGGCGATAAGCTCGGCCGTGACGCCCATGATATAGGGTTTTCCCTTAAACATATCTGTTATGGGTCCTTTCGACGGAGCCGTGTCCGTGCCCGGGATTACATGAGAGCCGGCATAAAGGGCGTGAATCATCCGGTCCACAAAGACCTGGTCCTGAAGGCGGCAGCCCCACCGGGCGCCCGGCACTTCATAGGGCACACTGGACATATGCTCCGTCCCGCCCGCCAGGATGATATCGGCCATGCCGGCCTTAATCATGGCGGCGCCCGAGATGACGGCCTCCATGCCCGATATGCAGACCCGGTTCATTGTTACCGCCGGAACCGTATCGGGAATCCCGGCCAGGAGCGCGGCGATGCGCGTCACGTTCAGGGCATCCGAAGGCTCAACGCAGCAGCCGTAACGGACGTCATTGATCATCCCGGGTTCAACCCCGGCGCGCTTGACCGCTTCTTTCATCGCTACGCTTCCGAGCTTGGCCGGATTGAAATCTCTCAGGGTTCCTCCGAAACTGCCGATCGCTGTCCGACAGGCAGAAACAATAACAACATCTTTCATATTTGTATCCTCCTCACTGTGTTAAATGGTCGATTTGCCTCCCCGGGGAGACAAAATTTTAAAAGGGTTTATTTTGACAGGCCTTACAATCAACTAAAAATCTGTCATCTTATAGTCCAAGTCTTGCCAAGAGTAAAGAAAATCCATTTGTCTTTTGAAAAGCTGGTTTTTTTCGATTCCACTATCTTCTTGACAGAAAATCACGTATTCTTATAACGTTACTTTAATTTAATGTTTACTTTATTCTATCGGTCAATCTAACAGAGATTAGTGATCAGAGAGGGGGCGGGACTCTGAACAAGCGAATATCTTTTTCCGGGTCACCGCTTCTTATCACAGCCCTTCGCCAGGCTCAGGATAAACTCCATGCCCGCAGGTTCAACTGTCTGAATCCGCCGCAGGCG
>CAYXFF010000087.1:0-6931 GCA_964464185.1 uncultured Syntrophaceae bacterium
GTGATGGAAGACAGAAAGATGAGAGTTGCACCATGATTGAATTTTTCAAGATGAGCGGGAGCGGGAATGACTTCATCCTCATGGATGACCGTGGGGACACTCTGCCCGTGAAAGATATCAAGATCTTCGTGAAGAAGGTGTGCGAGCGGAAAGTATCCGTAGGCGCTGACGGTTTGATCATCATAAAAAAGTCAGATAAAGCGGATTTCCGTTGGTTGTTCTTCAACGCCGATGGCAGCGAGGCTGAGATGTGCGGGAACGGGGGGAGATGTGCCGCCCGCTATGCCTTCATCCGGGGGATTGCCGGCGCAAAGCTATCCTTTGAAACCGTTGCGGGCATCATCGACGCCGAGGTGAAGGGAGAGATCGTCAAGCTGAGACTGACGGACCCGAAAGACCTTAAGATCGATTACGCCATTCCGGTCGACGGAAAATCTGTTGGGTTAAACAGTGTCAACACAGGCGTGCCCCATGCCGTTGTTATTGCCGGTGATATCGAAAAGGCCGATGTCTTCAACCTGGGAAAAAAAATACGTTACCATGAAGCATACAGGCCAGCCGGGACAAACGCGAACTTCATCCAGATCGTGGACCGTAAAACCATCCGGGTTAGGACCTACGAAAGGGGAGTCGAGGATGAGACCCTTGCCTGCGGGACAGGTGCCGTAGCATCCGCACTGGTTTCTTCTGCAAAAGGAATGGTTGAATCTCCGGTGAATGTTCTGGTAAAAAGCGGCGAAACGCTCAAAATATATTTTGAACGGAACCAGGGTGGCTTTGAGAAAGTCTATCTTGAAGGGCCCGCGAAAGTGGTGTATCAAGGAACGTTGTGGGAGGAAGCGTATACATAAAGGGTCCAGGGGTCCAGGATTCGAGGATTTATGGGTTACAAGGAAAGATGAAATATCCTAAAAGGAGGATGGGTTATGTTTAAAGGAGCAATCGTAGCTATTGTGACGCCTTTCAAAAAAGGAAAGGTGGATGAGGGGGCCCTCAGGGAACTGATCGAGTTTCAGATCGCAAATGGAACCGACGGCATTGTTCCCTGCGGGACCACGGGTGAATCACCCGTCCTGTCTCACAAGGAACATGACCGGGTGATTGAAATTACGGTGGATGCCGTTAAAAAGAGGGTCCCCGTCATAGCCGGGACGGGATCCAACAGCACCGACGAAGCCATTCGTCTGACAAAACATGCCTATGAGGTGGGCGCCGACGGGGCGCTGATGGTTTGCCCCTATTACAACCGGCCCACCCAGGAAGGACTCTATCAGCACTACAAGTTAATCGCCGAGAAAGTCCCCATCCCCATCATCGTCTACAATATCCCAGGGAGGACAGGGGTCAATATGACGCCCGAGACACTGGCGCGCCTGGCGAAGATCAAAAACATCGTAGGCGTGAAGGAGGCCGCGGGTTCGCTCCAGCAGATGGCGGATATTATCCGTATCTGCGGCCCGGACTTTTCCGTCCTTTCAGGCGACGATTTCTTCACGTTTCCTCTTCTATGTCTCGGAGGCCATGGTATCATTTCCGTCGTCTCCAACGTGGCTCCGGCCGACATGGCGGCCTTGATTGACAGCTTCAACGCCGGAAATATTAAGAAGGCAAGAAAGCTGCACTACCAGCTGACGCCGCTCGTGAGCTCGCTTTTTATTGAGACGAACCCGGCCCCCGTGAAGGCGGCGCTCGCCATGATGGGCAAAATACAGTATGAGATGCGAATGCCGCTATGGAAGCTTTCTGACGCCAATTACGAGAAATTGAAGAAGACGATGCAGGATTACGGTCTCATCAAATAATTTATTTCTCTCTTGAAAGGAGGATGAGCATGGTTAAAGCAGTGGTCATCGGCGCTGCCGGAAAAATGGGCTGCCGGATCATCAGCCTCATGTCCGCGACGGAGGGGATTGAACTGGCCGGCGCAGTGGAGAGGAAAGGTCACCCCATGGCAGGTAAGGACGTTGGCGAAACCCTCGGCATGGGGAAGACGGGAGTCAAGATAAGCGACGACCTCAAGGCCTGCATCTCTAGGGCGGACGTGGTCATCGATTTCACCCATCATGAAGCGGTTCTCGATCATCTGAAAATAGCGGCAAGCGCGAAAAAAGCAATGGTTGTGGGAACCACGGGCTTCACCGCAGACGAGATAGGGAAGATAAAAGAACTGGCCAAATCGACAAGACTGGTTCTTGCCCCTAACATGAGTGTCGGCGTGAACGTCATGTTCAAGGTTCTTGAAACCGTGGCAGGAATCCTAAAGGATGAATTCGATGTGGAAATTATCGAGGCCCATCACAATCTGAAGAAGGATTCCCCAAGCGGGACAGCCATGAGGATGGCCGAGATCATCGCAAAGACACTGAACCGCGATTTGAGCAAGGTCGGTGTCTACGAAAGAAAAGGGATGATCGGCGCCAGAACCAGGGAAGAGATCGGCATCCAGACCGTGAGGGCAGGGGACATCGTGGGCGAGCATTGGGTTATATTCGGCGGCATCGGCGAGAGGCTTGAATTCATCCATCGCGCGCATAGCCGGGATAACTTTGCCAAAGGGGCCCTGAGGGCAGCCAAGTGGATCGTGAACCAGAAAAACGGCTTCTACGACATGCAGGATGTCCTGGGACTCAAGTCATAAAAACAGGGTTCAAGGATTCAAGGGTTCGAGGGCTCAAGTGAAATGCTTATGTTGTCATATTTTTTGCCTTTGGCCCTTTGCCCTTAGCCATTTTTTAATGCCTGATGCCTATTTTCGAAAAGGAGTTGTGTTTTGCAGATTGCTGATCGATTGACGAAAATTCCTCCCTATCTCTTCATGGAGCTGAGGAAAAAGATTCAAAAAGCAAAAACCGATGGTATCGACGTGATCAGTCTTGCCATCGGTGACCCCGTGGAGCCCACACCGGACTCCATTATCGAGGAACTCTGCATCCGAGCGAAGGACCCCGAGAATCATCGATACCCGACAGACGAGGAAAAGGGGATGATGTCCTTCAGGGAGGAGGTCGCCCGCTGGTATCTCGAACGATACAACGTCAAGCTGAATCCATCGACGGAGATTCTCGGCCTCATCGGCTCCAAGGAGGGCTGTCATCATTTTGTTCTTGCCTGCATCAATCCGGGTGATATCGTCCTCATGACCGATCCGGGTTATCCCGCCTATCGAGCGAGCATTCTGATGGCAGGAGGCGAACCCTATTCCGTGCCCATTCTTCCAGAGAACGGCTATCTGCCCCGGTTTGAGGATATCCCTTCAGATGTCGTTAAAAAGGCAAGGGGCATATTTTTGAATTATCCCAATAACCCGACGGGGGCTTGCGCGAACAGGGGCTTCTTCAAGGAACTGGCGGCATTCGCGAAGCAAAACGACATCGCCGTCTGCTATGACAACCCTTACAGCGAGGTCGTTTTCGAGGATCAGGAGAGGCTGAGCTTTCTCTCCACGGAGGGCGCGAAAGACGTGGGGGTCGAGCTGAACTCACTCTCAAAGCCATACAACATGACGGGCTGGCGGATCGGAATGGCCCTGGGCAATCCCGATCTCATCGCGGCCATCAGCAAGGTGAAAGAAAACACGGATTCCGGTATCTTCAACGCCGTTCAGTTTGCTGCCATCCGGGCGCTCCGTGATGAGAACCGCAACATCGACCATATGCTCGGGATCTACGCCAAAAGAAAAGCTCTGGTTCTGAAGACTCTGAAGAAGATCGGCATCAACTTTGATCCGCCGAAAGGGACATTCTATCTCTGGGTACCGACCCCCAAGGGAATGGGTTCCCTCGATTTCACGAACCGGCTCTTTGAAAAGACAGCGGTCGTCGTGGCCGCGGGTACAGCTTACGGAAAATTCGGGGAGGGTTTTATCCGTATATCCCTCACTGTGCCGGACAATCGACTGAAAGAGGCCATGGAGCGGATTGAGCGGGAATTTGCGTAGTGTCATCGCCTTTCTCGGCATAGGATCGAACATGGGAGATCCCGCCGATCACTGCCGGAAAGCCATCGATTTGATCTCAAAGGTGCTTCAGATCAGGGTTCTGAGGACATCGTCACTTTACAGAACAGAGCCCGTCGGGTTCAAGGAGCAGGACTGGTTCGTAAACGCTGCCATTGAGGTCCGAACGGCCCTTTATCCTCAGGACCTTTTAAAAGCCTTGCAGGGTGTGGAGCAAACCATGGGGAGAGTCCGGAAGGAAACCGACCGGTGGGGACCCCGGGTTATGGATATCGATATTCTTCTTTACGGCCAGGACATCGTCGAAGAAGAAGGACTTTTTATTCCGCATCCAGAACTTCACAGGCGCCGATTTGTTCTCGTTCCGCTGGTTGAAATCGCCCCCTATGTGATTCATCCTCAATTCGGCGTCACCGTAAAAGGTCTCTTGGGACGGCTGAAAGATCAAAGCGAGGTGATTCGATTGTGATGCTGGTTCGTTTCATAGTCACACTGATCATCGTTTATCTTCTATACCGCCTGGTAAAAGGCATTCTGCGGCTCTCAGGAAGCAAGACCGGAACATATCCTGAAAAGCCGTTAACCCTAAAGGGGGAAGACCTGGTTGAGGATCCCTATTGCCGCGTCAACGTGCCTGTGAGCCAGGCATACGAAGCCACCATTGACGGGAAAACGGTTTATTTCTGCAGCCGGGAGTGTTACGAAAAATACATCGAAAAATGATGTTATTAGCTCTTATAATTTAATCTTCGATATTGGAGGAAAGATGAAATTCTTTATCGACACGGCCAACATTAATGAAATCAAAGAAGGGCTCAAAATGGGCATGGTTGACGGTGTGACCACCAATCCCAGCCTCATCGCAAAGGAAAAAAGAGGCTTCGATGAGGTTGTCAAGGAGATCCTTGAAATCGTGACAGGTCCCGTCAGCCTAGAGGTCATAAGCCTGGAGGCAGACGGCATGGTGGACGAAGCGAAAAAGCTCGCAGAGATAGCAGACAACGTAGTGATCAAGATCCCCATGACCGTGGAAGGGATCAAGGCCACTAAGATACTGGCGGACCTGGACATTGCCGTCAACCAGACGCTTGTATTCTCCCCACTGCAGGCCCTGTTGGCCGCAAAGGCGGGCGCAGCATATGTGAGCCCCTTTGTCGGACGCCTTGACGATGTTTCACATCAGGGAATGGATCTCGTGGAGCAAATCCTTACAATTTATGATAATTACAGTTTTGAGACGGAGGTCATTGTTGCCAGCGTGCGGCATCCTCTGCATGTGCTGGAAGCGGCCATGATGGGGGCAGACATCGCCACCATCCCATTTAATGTCATCAAACAGCTTGCCCAGCATCCCCTGACCGATGCGGGCATAAAGAAATTTCTGGATGACTGGAAAAAAGTTCCTGGAAAATAACGGGTTGAATTGTGGTTCTGGACTACCTGAAAAAATCCTTTGATAGCCTCCCGATTTCCGGCAAAAAGCGGGAATTTGTAAACCTGCCCAACAGCATTACCATGCTGAGGATCCTCATCCTCCCTGTTCTCTTTTTCCTGCTTCTTCGACCAGGACGGACCATGAGCCTGATCATCGCCATCCTGTTCCTCCTTGCCGCTCTAACAGACCTCCTGGACGGATACGTGGCGAGACGATACGAGCTCATAACGAAGACGGGTAAGCTTCTGGATCCCATAGCGGACAAGATCATCATCAATACCGCTATGATACTCCTGATCCCCGTCGGCCGCATTCCTGCCTGGATCGTGGCCGTCATCGTCATGAGAGACTTCATAGTGGACGGTATCCGTCACGTGGCCTCCGCGGGCGGCGTCATCCTGTCCGCGAGCAAGCTGGCTAAGCAGAAAATGGTTGCACAGGTGGCCGCTATAACAGCCCTTCTTATTCACTACCCGATCTTCGGAGCCGACGCTCAAGCCGTCGGCCTGGTCATTATCTACATCACCCTTTTGCTCTCCGTCGCTTCAGGATTCGAATATCTGATCGATTTCTACCGCAGAACCTTTGAAGAAGATGAGTGATATTTTCTATTGACAAGTGAGCATGATTTTATTATTCAGATAGCTCTTTTTGAGCGGGCGTAACTCAGCGGTAGAGTGCTACCTTGCCAAGGTAGACGTCGACGGTTCAAATCCGTTCGCCCGCTCCAGACATAAAAGGGCGGCATAGCCAAGTGGCTAAGGCAGCGGTCTGCAAAACCGTTATTCACCGGTTCGAATCCGGTTGCCGCCTCCAGAAATAAGGGGCCGCAAGTTTTGTGACGAACCTGCGGCCTTTTTTGCGGCATGGCGGGAAGAAATCCGTTCGTGCGTTTATAGGCTATTGCAGACAAGAAGGAATCCGATGCTGAGCGCTGTTATGAAAAAGAAAGTTCTTTCCTTCGGAGCGCACCCGGATGATATCGAGATGGGATGCGGCGGCACGGAAGCCCTGCTCGCCGGGAAAGGACATGAGGTGTATCACGTCGTCGCAACTTCCGGCGAGGCTGGCAGCCGGACGATTCCGAAAGATGAACTGGGGCGAATTCGGGAGGCTGAGGCACAGGAATCGGCTCAGGTTATCGGCGCGAGGGTCATGGCTTTTCTGGGATATCCAGATGGACTGACGTCTTTCACGAGGGAAATGAAAATAGATCTGATAAAGCTCATCCGCAGTCTTCGCCCCGATATCGTTTTTGTTCATGCCTCTCATGAAAATTTTACAGACCATAAAATCGTTCACGAATGGGTCCTGAGCGCGCTGAAAGGCGCAGGAGGTCCCTGGTTTCAGGAAGCGGAAGGAGATCCCTGGTCGCCGGAATCGGTTTTCGGTTACGAGGTTTGGCAGCCATTGGAGAGATACGGTTTGGCTGTCGACATCTCAGATACGATAGAATTAAAGATAGAAGCCTTGAAGCGCCACAGGTCACAGATCAGCGCCTCGGCTTATGACGAAGCTTTCAAAGGACTTGCCCGGTATCG
>CAYXFF010000088.1:0-3571 GCA_964464185.1 uncultured Syntrophaceae bacterium
GCCTTGTTGTCCCGTTTTCGTTTGACGGCTGTCAGACGTGCGATCTGCTCCGTTTCCACCGAGTCGTCGATTTCGAGGAAGGGAATGGGCTCAACTTTTTCGGAGACATACTTGTTGACACCGATCATGATCTTTTCATTTGCATCGATCTGCCTCTGGTACTTGTAAGCCGCATCGGAGATTTCGAGCTGCGGGAAGCCCTTCTCGATGGCCGCCACCATGCCGCCCATATCGTCGATCTTGTGGATGTAGTCCCAGGCCTGCTCTTCCATCTCGTTGGTCAGGGCCTCCACAAAGTAGGAACCGGCGAGCGGATCAATCGTGTTTGCCGCACCCGTCTCCTCGGCGATGATCTGTTGAGTTCTCAGCGCGATCTGGACCGCGTGGTCAGATGGCAGACAGAGCACTTCGTCGAGAGAGTTGGTGTGGAGCGACTGGGTTCCGCCGAGCACGGCCGCCAGGGCTTCCGTGGCGGTTCGGACGACGTTGTTGTAAGGCTGCTGGGCCGTCAGAGAACATCCCGCCGTCTGGGTGTGGAAGCGCATCCACCAGGACCGCGGATCTTTGGCCTTGTAACGGTCGCGCATGGCCTTCGCCCAGATTCGTCTTGCGGCGCGGAGCTTCGCGATTTCTTCGAAGAAGTCGATGTGCGAGTTATAGAAGAAGGAAAGCCTCATGGCAAAAGAATCGATATCGAGGCCTTTCCTGCGCAGCACGTCTTCCACGTATTCCATGCCGTCACGGAGCGTGAAGGCCAGTTCCTGAACGGCCGTGGAGCCGGCTTCACGGATGTGATAGCCGCTGATGGAGATGGTATTCCATCTCGGGACGTACTTTGTTCCGAACTCCACCGTGTCGCTTATGAGCTTGACCGACGGGTCGGGCGGGCACATCAGGGTCTTCTGAGCGATGAATTCCTTGAGCATGTCGTTCTGGATAGTACCGCCGATCTTGTCCAGGGGGATGCCCCTGATCTGTGCGGCTGCGCAGTACATGGCCCAGAGGGCCGTGGCGGGCGGGTTGATGGTCATGGAGGTCGTCACCTTGTCCATGGGGACCCCATCGACCAGCTGCATGAAATCTTCCAGGGTATCGATGGCGACTCCACATTTCCCGCATTCGCCGCGGGCCTTGGGCGAGTCCGAATCATACCCCATGAGGGTCGGGAAATCGAAGGCGGTGCTGAGCCCCGTCTGTCCTTCCTTCAACAACAGATGCCACCGCTCATTGGTCGTCTTGGCATCTCCCATCCCGGAAAACATCCTGAATGTCCAGAACTTGCCGCGGTAACCTGTTACCTGGTTTCCGCGGATGTACGGAAACTGCCCCGGATAACTGATATCCTCGGCAAAGTTCATATCCTTGATGTCCTCGGGTGTGTAGAGCCGCTTGATTGGAAGATCCGAAACAGTTGACCAGAGCGGTTCAGGCTTCTGATCGGGGTTCTTGGCTACAACCCTCTTGACTTCGTCTTCCCACTTTTTCCGGAGTGTGCTGGATTGATCCAGCAGTTCTTTTGCAAAATACACTTTACCCCCCTCCTTCTCTTGTTAGTAGTTTAAAAAAACTGCTGATAAAGACAGGTTTTATGACTGCGGATGGCCGTGCAGAACACACTGACCCATCGCCTCCTGTTATAACTTAACGCCATTTTTGTCAAGATAAAAAAAGTTGCGGGAAGGCACCACTCTATCCACGATTCAATATCGAAAAGCAGCGGCCGAACAGCGACATCGACGCAACGGTTGATTCCCGATCCGAAGACGAGAGGTCAGAAAGTCCATTTGCAGGATGAACCGTGTTGTGATAGTAAAAGCCCGTTACTGATAAATCTTCAGACGCTTTTATTGTAGGGTCAAGAAATCTAAAAAAAGGAGGAAGGTATGGATTTGAAAAAAATTGAAAAGCCGGAAGATCTCAACCACGAGGATTTGGCGCGTTTTGTGCTGGACATGATTCATCGTATCTTGGTTCACTACACCATGTGGTTTTCAGCAGTGGAACATCAGTTCGGGATGGAAAAGGGGCTTGAAATCATGCGGGTCGCGAATGAGAACAGCTACAAGATCCAAATGGACCGTCTCTCCAAGACCTTGGGGTTCAAAATGACAAAAGGCATTCCTCAGGCCCTTCTGGATATGTCGAAAGAATCTCTTCTTGAACTAACGACAGCTCTCGGCATCAACTGGCTTGCCGACGACGGCATATGGTTTCAAGCGGTGGAATCAGCGCGGGACATGTACGATGCAAAACGCTGCAACGATAGCTGCTGGACTCGTTTTTCACCCTTCGAAGCCTGGTCGATCAAAAAATTTCTCCATATGCCCTTACACGCAGGTCTGGAGGGGCTCAAAACGGCGTTGAGGTTCCGCATGTACGCCCGGATCAATATCCAGACGATCATTCAAGAAAATCCCACGACCGTCATTTTCCAGATGAACGACTGTCGTGTCCAGTCCGCCCGGAAAAAGAGGGGGCTTGAAGATTACCCCTGTAAATCGGCGGGTCTCGTGGAATACAGGCATTTTGCGGAGTCGATAGATGACCGCATCAAGACTGAATGCATCGGCTGCCCGCCTGATAAGCATCCCGATGAGTGGTACTGCGCCTGGAAGTTTACATTGGAGGAATAAAAGGCAGAGCTGATGAAACAGCCGCTGCTCATCGATCTGGAAAACAATGTCTATCTGGACGGCGATGACCTCGTCATCATTGACCGCAGGAAGCTTCCCCGTGAGATCGTGAAGGTCCGCTGCTCTGATTATGGGGACGTCGCCCGGGCCATCGAGGACATGGTTGTACAGGGCGCGGGAGACATCGCCGTCACCGCCGGCTTCGGCCTCTACCTCACGGCGCGGAGACTCTCAGGAAAGGACGCCCGGAAGGATCTGGCCGAACTCGAGAAGGCCGCGGCGAGGCTCCGAGCCACGAGGCCCACGGGATTCCACCTGGCGGTCCTGGTGGATAAAATCGTGGGAAAGGTCAGGGATGGGATCGGTGAGAGAAGCGCCTCCGAGCTGATCCTGAGCTATCTCAGGAAGATCCTCGAGAGGCAGCGTTCGATCTCAGAAGACACGGGCAGACACGCCGAGTCGCTGCTCGAAAACGGCGATACCATTCTCACCCACTGCTTTGCCGGTCCCGCGCTTCTCTATATGCTCCGCTATTCGCGGGAGAAGGGGAAGGAGATTAAGGTTTTTTGCACCGAGACACGGCCCTATCTCCAGGGGGCGCGGCTCACGGCCTGGTCGGTGAGCGAAATGGGGATCGACACCACGCTTATCACCGACAACATGGCGGCTTACTGCATGTCCCGGGGGATGATCCAGAAAGTCTTCACCGCCGCCGACCGGATCGCTATGGATGGCACCGTGGCCAACAAGGTGGGAACCTTCCAGCTTGCCCTCAGCGCCTCCTACCACGGGATACCCTTTTACATTTTGGCTTACGGCCCGCCCGACCGGCGCACAGCCTCGGGGGAGGATATCCCCATCGAAATGCGGAATCCCGGTGAAGTGCTGGAGTTCCGAGGCATCCCCATCAGCGGGCCCGGCGTGAAAGCCCTTTACCC
>CAYXFF010000088.1:3671-6859 GCA_964464185.1 uncultured Syntrophaceae bacterium
TGCTGGAGTTCCGAGGCATCCCCATCAGCGGGCCCGGCGTGAAAGCCCTTTACCCCGCATTCGACCTGACGCCGAGGGAACTTGTCACGGGCATCATCACCGCAACGGGTGTCGAACTCTGGAAGAAAACTGTTCATGAAGGGAGCAAGCAGTGAGATTCATTCCAAAAGATGAAAAGTTTTCCGATCAGTTTGAGGCCCTGGCGGATAAGATTCAGGAAGGCGGAGAGCTGTTCCTGGACATGCTGAACAACTACCGGAACGTGGAGGAGAAAGTCTCAAAGCTTAAAGACATTGAACATGAAGCCGATAACATCACCCACAGTGTCTATCAGAAACTGCACAAAACCTTCATTACTCCTCTGGACCGGGAGGACATTTATGCCCTGGCAAACAAAATGGACAGCATCATGGACATGATTGAGTCCTCGGCGATACGGATGCATCTTTACAGGATCAAGGAGCCGCTCCCCGAATGCAGAGATCTTGCCCTCGTTCTGAATAAGTCCGTTGCCCTCGTGAGAAAGGTCGTTTACGCCATGAGACACTATAAAAAGAATTCAAAGGCGATACTTGACATGTGTGTGGAAATCAATTCCCTCGAAAATGAAGGAGATCAGCTCCTTCGTCAGTCCATGGTTTGCCTCTTCGAAAGAGAGCGGGATGCGATTGAATTGATCAAATGGAAAGAGATATTTGAACGCATCGAAGAAGCCACCGACATCTGCGAGGACGTCTCCAACGTCATTGAAGGAATCATCTTAAAGCATGCATAGCCTTCTTTTTATCATGATAACCGATGATGGAACATATCAATTGCTTGCTTTTTTCTTTTCTCTGAGATAATTCTGAATCAACGAATCATTTCAGGCGCGTCCATTTCCAACTTCTTCAACCTTAACCCGAATCCAGCAATCAAATCCGTCATTGCGATCGAATCGAAGCAGCGTTGAAACGTTGCTGAGTAGATAGAAGCGGATCGGTCATAGCGAGCAGGTAAACCAACAAAAAAGAGGAGGGGGGATGTATGAAGATTATCAAGGGCTTTCCATCAACGTCGCAGGATGATTATCAGCTGAACATGATTAACATTATCAAGCACGGCGCAAGAAATTTCGGCAAACAGCAGATTGTTACAAGGAAAGCGGGCAGCATGTTCCGGTATACCTACAATGACGCCTATACAAGAATCAAGAGGCTTGCAAATGCCCTCTATGGTTTGGGGGTCAAGATAGGTGACCGTGTCGGGGTGCTCGAGTGGAACACGTACAGATACTACGAGATGGATTTCGGCATTCCGGGATCCGGCGCGGTCCTTCTTCAGATGAACCTGAGATTGTCGCCTCCGGAACTGAGTTTCGTGGTGAATCACGCGGGAGCATCGTTCATTTTTGTGGATGAGACATTGATCCCCATTGCGGAAGCCATTGCTCCTCTGTGCAAGACGGTGAAGGGCTGGGTGATTCTCACGGATAAGAAGCTTGGAGATGTCAAGACGAAACTGAGCCCGGTTTTTAGTTATGAGGAAATTCTTGCGGCGGCGAAAGAAGATATTGAATGGCCGAATCTTGATGAGAAATCGGCCTATGCCGCCTGTTACACCACCGGAACGACAGGAAACCCCAAGGGGGTCTATTATTCCCACCGGGATGTTTATCTCCATTCTGCGGCCATTGCCATGAATGCGGAGCTTTCCTACCGGGATTGCTTCTTCCAGATCGTCCCCATGTTTCACGCCATGGGCTGGGGTACGCCCCAGGCGGCCACAATGGCGGGATCCAAGCTTTTGCTCCCTGGAAGGTACGCGGCCGATGACCTGGGCCCCCTCGTGGAGGTCATGGTGAGCGAAAAAGTGACCGTGGGCGACGGTGCCCCCGCCATCTTCATGCCCATGCTCGAATATATCAGAAAGATGGACGTGAAACCCAGCTTCAAGGGTGCCCGTTTTCTCTCCGGTGCTACGGAACCGCCCGTGGCGCTGATGAAAGGGCTGTACGACATGACCGGCGCGGAGATTATCCACGCCTATGGGGCGACGGAGACCACGCCGCTGGTGACCATCAATCGGCTGAAACCCTGGCTGGAAGAGACATACTCGGAAGAACAGAGATGGGATATCAAGCGCAAGCAGGGTTATGCGGTCGTGGGGCTTGACGTGAAAATCGCGGATCCGGATGGGAAAGAGCTTCCCTGGGACGGAAAATCTTCGGGCGAAATCCTGATCCGGGGCCCCTGGATCACGGCCAGCTATTACAACGCTCCCGGAACGGAAACACAGTTCACCGCCGACGGTTACTGGAAGAGCGGGGACGCGGGAACGATCGATGAGGAAGGGTACATCAAGATCACCGACAGGGTGAAAGACCTGATCAAGAGCGGCGGCGAATGGATTTCTTCCGTGGATATGGAAAACGAACTCGTGTCTCACCCGGCTGTTCTGGAGGCCGCCGTGACAGGCGTCAGCCACCCCAAGTGGGAGGAGAGGCCAATCGCGCTGGTGGTGCTCAGGGCAGAGCACAAGGGGAAGGTGTCTAAAGAGGACATTCTCGCTCACCTGAGCAGCAAGAAGTTCGCCAAGTGGCAGCTTCCGGAGGAGGTCCTGTTCGTGGATGCCATTCCCAGAACCAGCGTCGGCAAGATTGACAAGAAGGTCATCCGGGAACAGTATAAAGATATTTATATGGGAAGCAAATAAGTCGAAGCATGGACAGAAAAGAAAGGGGGCGCCTTTTTTTGAGTTGCCCCCTTTTCTGTTATTGATAAACCGAACCGGCGCGGCTGTCCGATTTTTCGTCCGCCGTCAGGACGGATTCAGGAATGAGATAACTTCTCATTCGGGAAGGAACATAAACCAGCATCCACATGTCGCCGGGTGTCCTTTCACCGCGCTTTCCGATAATCTTCCCGACACAGCCGCACAGGGGATGCCGGGGATGATTGATGAGGACCAGATCTCCTAAATTCATCTCATTCTCCATTCTTTTTCCGGGCTCGCCCGTCCCGTTTTTTTATCTTTACCATATCGTGCCCCTCAATACACGAATTCTTTTTCATGATTAAATTCGGGGGTTGGTTTGTCAGAGATTCTTGAGATGCATTGCGAGAGGAGACAGGCCTCTTCACCGCTCAGGATCTTTTTCCCGACCGTTCTAAATCTTGCTCCGCTGCAAGTTCAAAACTCGCCGCCTC
>CAYXFF010000089.1:0-2586 GCA_964464185.1 uncultured Syntrophaceae bacterium
TCGCGGACCAGGCCGTTCAGATCCACGGCGGTTACGGCTACATGCTCGAGTATCCCGTCCAGCGTTTTCTGAGAGACGCCAAGCTCATCGAAATCGGTGCCGGGACCTCCGAGATCCGCCGTCTCATCATCGCGAGAGAGATGCTGGGAATATGAAGTGAAAAAAGGGTTCGAGGGGTCAAGTGAAAAATTTTTCTCTTGAGGACTTGAAACCAGAAACCTGCAACTTGAAACTTGAAACCGAATCATTAAGGAGGCGGTATGGGAAAAGATTACGAAACCCTCGATGATTACACCGTCGGCGATAAATTCATTTCTCCGGCGCGAACGATCACGGAAGCGGATATCATAAACTTTGCCGGTCTCACGGGGGACTGGCATCCCCTGCACACGGACGTGGAATACGCGGCGAAGACGCCTTTCAAGGAAAGGATCGCCCACGGCATGCTGACCCTCTCCGTGGGCATGGTCCTGCCTTTCCGTCTCGGGCCTTATTCGAGTTTCCTCCCCCGGTCCTTCATCGCCTTTTACGGCATGGAATCCGTGCGCTTCACGGGACCCACGAAAATCGGGGATACGATTCACTGCGAGGTGGAGGTCACGGAGATCACGGACAAGGGCCCCGACAGGGGGGTGCTGACCACGCAGAACAGCATCAAGAACCAGAGGGGAGAATTGCTCGTCACCTACGTCATCAAGGTCCTGTGCGGCAAGAAAAAGAGAAAAGAGTGAAGCTGGGAAGATGGGGATAGGACACGAAGTTAAGAAGTTGGGAAGCTGAGAAGATGGGAAAAAGAAAAGAGCTTCCTGATGTCTGATGCCTAAAGTCCAATGCCCAATGCCTGACGATTGAAGTTGGGAAGTTGAGATAAAAAAACAGGAGGTGGAATCATGCGAAGAGTTGCCATTACCCATGTGGCACAGAGTTCCGGTGCGGAATCAAGAGAAAGCCTGATGGATTTCACATATCAGATCAACAAGGAGATTCTCGATAAGGCGGGTCTGAAGCGCGAGGAAGTGGGATGCATCATCGCCGGATCGGCGGATATCTTCCACAGCGGTCTGTCCTGCGCCAACGCCTTCGACTGGGACGGCATCGGGGCCTTTTTGAAGGAAGGCTCCCGGGCGGAAGAGTCGGCCATGTCCTTTATTTACGGCTGCATGCGGATTTTGTCCGGCCATTACGATACGGTCCTCGTGACGGCCCTGGTCAAGGGATCCGAGAATCCGGACAACGATCCCATCACAAGTTTTTACGGCGATCCGTTCTACCTGAGACCCGTGGGCATCAACGAGAGCGCGGTGGCGGCCATGCAGATGAGACAGTACATGGAACGTTACAGGGTGACGGAAGAGCAGTGCGCGAAGGTGGCCGTGAAGAATCTGGCAAACGCTCTCTTCAATCCCTATGCCGACAGGAAGAGGAGAGTCAGCCTCAAAGACGTCATGAACTCCCCGCGGGTCTACGATCCTTTGAAAGCCCTGGAGTGCGCGCCCAAATCGGACGGTGTCGTCTCTGTTTTGCTGGCATCGGAGAGCAAGGCGAAAAAGCTGACAAAGAAACCCGTCTGGTTTGCGGGCTACGGATGCTCCATGGATCACTTCAATCCCGGCGACAGGGATCTCCTGAACGGGCAGCTCAAGACAGCGGCGGCGGCGGCTTACAAGATGGCCGGAGTCCGCGATCCAAAAAAGAAAATAGATGTGGCGGAGGTTTGTGAACCTTACGCGTTCCAGGAACTCCTCTGGTGCGAACAGCTCGGATTCTGCGGTGAAGGGGGAGGAGGAAAACTGATCGACAGCGGCGCGACGCAGATGGACGGGGCTCTTCCCGTGAATGCCTCCGGCGGCGTCCTTGCCACGAACCCCTATCCGGCCAGAGGCCTTTACCGCATCGCCGAAGCGGCCCTGCAGATCAAGGGCGAGGCGGGCGAGCACCAGGTGGGGAAGAAAGTCAAGACGGCGCTGGCCCACAGCACCCACGGCTTCGGAGGCCAGTGCCACTCCGTCGTCATCTTATCAGCTTAAGCAGGAGGACATCGACATGGGAAAAGCGGTTGCAATTATAGGAACAGGCCAGACCAAGCACGGAAGAAGGTCTGATGTGTGCTATCCCGATCTCGTGAAAGAGGCCGTTTCGGCGGCTCTCATGGATGCGGGAATCACCTTGAAGGATATCGACGGTGTCGTACTGGGAACCATGCCCTCCATGATGGAGGGGGTCTCGTCGACCCATTTCTATTTTGCCGAGGCCATGGGGGCCATCGGAAAACCGGTCATGAAAGTGGAAACCTGCGGAAGCACCGGACAGTCCATCGGGCACTGCGGGTTCTACTGGGTGGCCTCGGGCATGGCCGATATCGTTCTGGTCGTTGGATCCGAGAAGATGTCCGAAGGAGACGGCCAGGCGACCATGACCACGGTCTTTGATCCCTTCTTCCAGCGGACCTTCGCCGCGGGCGCCCCGGGCGTCTTCACCATGCAGAGCATGGAATGGCTGTACCGGTTCAAGATTTCGGAAGAGAAGGGAAGGGAAGCGGCGGCGCAGATATCCGTGAGCAATCATGACAATGCCATGGACAATCCC
>CAYXFF010000089.1:2686-6789 GCA_964464185.1 uncultured Syntrophaceae bacterium
ACCGAGGCGGCGAGAGAGGCCTACGGGCAGGCGGGCATCCGGAATCCCCTGAAGGATCTCGATGTGGCCGAGGTGTACAACCCCTTCACCTATCAGGAAATGATTTTTTACGAGTGCTTCGGGTTCTGCCCGCGGGGAGAGGCTCCGGATTATGTTTTGAAAAAGACCTTCATGAAGGGAGGCAAGCTTCCCTGCTGTCCATCGGGAGGCACGCTCTGCACCAACCCCATCGGCGCCACGGGCCTCATCAGGCTCGCGGAGGCCGTGCTCCAGGTTACGGGAAAGGCCGGCGCGCGGCAGGTGGAAGGCGCGAAACTGGCCCTCTCCCATGCCATGGGAGGTGTGGATCAGTTCAATGCCGTGACCATTGTCGGATCGAAGCTGTGAGAGGAGGATGAGACATGTCGAAAGAAGAATACAGAATCGTCAAGGGGCAGGTCATGGTCCCCTACGAATTGGCTCTTGGAAGGACCTGGAGCGAATTTTTCGATTACCTGAAGGAAGAGAAGATCATGGGCAAGAAATGCAGGAAATGCTCGAGGGTGCTCGTTCCTCCCCGGAGTTTCTGCCCCAGGTGTTTCGAGGATATGGACGAATGGGTCGAGGTGAGCCAGGAAGGCGTTGTGGAGACCTGGGTCTACGTGAATATGCCCTTCTTTGCCCAGGAGATCAAGATCCCCTTCATCTCCGCGCAGATCCGGCTGGACGGGAGCGATACCGGGTTCATCCATCAGGTAGCCGGGATTGACCTCTCGGACTTTGACAGGGTCCGGGAGACCGTGAAGCTGGGCGGAAGAGTGAAGGCGGTCTGGAGCAAGGAGAAAAAGGGGAACATCCTCGATATCGCCTATTTTGAGCCTGTGAAGTGAGGAGGACGAGATCATGGCAAAAGAATACAGAACCATAAGAAACGACGTGGCCCTGCCCTATCAGTGGGCGCTGGGCAAGACATGGCCCCGGTTTTTCGACGGATTGAAAGAAGAAAAAATCCGGGGGACGAAATGCGCCGACTGCGGCAGGGTTTACGTTCCGGCAAGGACCTTCTGCCCGGTATGCTTCACGGACATGACGCAGTGGGTGGACGTGAAGCCGGAAGGAAAGATCGTCACCTGGACGCTCGTCAGGGAGAAGTACTACGGCCAGGTCAAGGAGCCTCCCTATGTGGTGGCCCTGATCAAGCTCGATGGGGCGGATTGCGGCTTCAGTCATTTCATCGGCGGGTTCGATCTTTCGGACGCGAAACAGGTCAGGCAAAAACTGAGGACAGGAGCGAGGGTGAAGGCCGTCTGGAGCCCCGAGAAAAAAGCGGACATCCACGACATCGTCTGCTTCGCGCCGGTCAAATAGGAGGAGCGGCAAGCCGGGGACGTTCAAAGACATTTTTCAGAAACCCGTTAAAAAGGAGGGAGTGCTTATGCAGTCTGGAGACTGGAAGGATGTGTACAAAAGCAAGTTGTGCAAGGCGGAGGAAGCGGCGAGGGCCGTGAGAAGCGGAGACCGGATCATGAATCCCCTCTGCCTCGGCCAGCCTACGAACCTGATCATGGATGCCATCGCGGACCGGAAGGATGAGGTGAAAGACTGCGAGTTCAACGCCCTTTTGACCTTGCGTCCCTACAAGATATTCAAACCCGAATACCGCGGGAGCTTCAGGATCAACGCGGGTTTTCTGGGGACGCCGACCGTCCGTTCATGCTTCCCCGTGAGCGAGAGCTACGGCCGCTATGTGCCGGTCAGTTCCTTTTCCACGTCGAAGCAATATTCCTATTACCGGAGACCCGACGTTGTCGTCCTGATGACGACCCCGCCGGACAAGGACGGGTTCGTGAATCTGGGGCCGGACCTCTTCTACACCCGTGCCATGATCGAAGGTGTCCAGACAGTGCGGGGCGTCGTCGGTGGTGCCCGGGTGGTCATCGCCGAGGAAAATGACCAGTACCCGCCTGCCTTTGGATATACGAAACTTCACGTGTCCAAGCTGACCCACATCGTTCAGAACTCCGCGAAACTGCCGGCCCCGCCGCCGCCGACGCCGACGGAAGCCCACCAGAAGATCGCGGAAAATGTCGTGACCCTCCTGAGGGACCGCGACACGATCCAGATCGGGATCGGCGCCCTTCCCATGGTGGTCTCGGACCTCATCGTCAAGTCCGATCTCAAGGACATCGGGGTTCTAACGGAGATGCTGCCCACGGGCGCCCCGCAGTGGGTGGAGAAAGGCATCTGCACGGGTAAATACAAGAAGTTCAGGCCGGGAGAGATCAACTGCACCTTCATGGGGCCGTCGGCGGAGCTCTACGAGTTCATCCAGAAGAATGAATTCGTGAAGTTCTTCCCAAGCAACATGACCAACCATCCCGCCGTTCTCGGTGCCGAGGATCAGCTGGTGGGCATCAATGGAGTGCTCGAGATAGACATGGCCGGTCAGATCGCCTCGCTCACCTGCGGCGAAAGAATCTTCAGCGGCCACGGAGGTCAGATCGATTTTGCCATGGCCTGCCGCATGTCCGAGTTCGGGCGGCTGATCATCGCCACGGAATCGGTGGGACGGGATGAGAACCGGAACCCCATCAGCCGCATCGTGAAATATCTGAAGCCTGGCAGCCTGGTGAACATTCCCTGTCATCTCGTGGATTTCGTGGTCACGGAAAATGGGATTGCGGGTCCTCTGGAGGGGATGTCGATAGCCGAGCGCGCCGAGGCGCTGATCAAGGTCTCCCATCCGAAGTTCCAGGATGAACTGGTAAAGGCCGCCAAGGAGAGGGGCATATTCCAATAACGAGGTGGAGTGCGAAACAGGAAGGGAGGCAACCGGGTTCATTGTTCCTCCCTTCTTTTTTCCTTGTCAGGTCCTCTTTTTATTAAAAGATATGGATTCCCGCCTGCGCGGGAAAGACAACAGCAGCTATTTTCGAGGGAATGATATTTAGATTTAGAGGAGATCATCATGCTGGAATTCACAAGTGAACAGAAAATGCTCAGGGAGACCATCGCGAGCTTCGCCGAGAAAGAAGTCGCGCCCCTGGCCTACGACATTGACAGGGACGAGCGGTTTCCCTCCGAGAGTTTCAAAAGGCTCGCGGACCTGGGGCTCCTGGGAATCACGGTCCCCGCGGAGCATGGAGGAGCCGGCGCGGGCTATACGGAGATGTGCATCGTGACGGAAGAGCTTGCCCGCTTCTGCGGCTCCACGTCGGCGACCTATGCCGACCACGCGGATCTCTGCATCGACAATATCCGAAGAAACGCGAACGAAGCGCAGAAGAAAAAATACCTGCCGCCGCTCTGCGGCGGGGAAAAGATCGGGGGGCTGGCCATGACGGAGCCCTCGGCGGGATCCGATGTCATGTCCATGAGCCTCCGCGCGGACCTCAAGGGCGATCAATACATTCTCAACGGCACGAAAACCTTCATCACCAACGGTCCCGTGGGGGATGTTTTCGTGATCTACGCCAAGACGGCCCCGGAAAAGAAGGCCCACGGGGTTTCGGCCTTCATCGTGGAAAAGGACTTTCCCGGTTTTCAGCGGGGAAAAAAATTCGAAAAGATGGGCTGGCGCGGTTCGCCCACGGGGGAGCTGATCTTTGAGGACTGCCGGGTGCCGGCGGAGAATCTCCTGGGCGGGGAGAACAGGGGTGCCATGGTTCTCATGAGCGGCCTCAACACGGAGCGCGTTGTCCTGGGGGCCATGTCCCTCGGGCTTTCCCGCGGGGCTTACGAATGCGCCCTGAAATACGCGAAGGAGCGCGTCCAGTTCGGGAAGCCCATCGCCGCCTTTCAGCTCATTCAGGGGAAGCTCGCCGACATGGCCATGGAGATCGAGCTTTCGCACCTGATCACGTACAAGGGCGCGGTCATGGCCGACCGGGGGCTTCACCGGGAAATGAATCTCGTGGCCGCTTATGCGAAGCTCTACACCTCGGAGGTAGCCATGCGCGTGACGACGGAGGCGGTGCAGATCCTCGGCGGCTACGGGTACATGAAGGAGTTTCCCGTGGAGCGGATGATGCGGGACGCAAAGCTGCAGACCATCGGAGGCGGCACGTCGGAGATCCAGCGGATTATAATAGCCAGGGAAATCCTCCAAGATTAGCAGGCTGCTG
>CAYXFF010000090.1:0-6728 GCA_964464185.1 uncultured Syntrophaceae bacterium
ACTTTCTTCAGCTTCAGTTTTGTGAGCGCCTTGATATTGTCATCTTTCTTGCCCAGGCCCGCCGCGTCGATGGCCCCCAGTTTCACGATGTCGTAGTCAAGGCCGGCATCCTTCACGTCGATGTCCGCCAGATCTTCCTGATAGTCGGCAACCTTTTTCTGTTTCGCAGCCAGTTCACTTCTCATATTCGCCAGCTTCGATTTCTCTTCCGCGACCTTGACCGCAAACTCAGCATTGGGGAATCCGCCGCGTTTGTCGTCCGGGACTTTTGCCACGAGATTCGGATCCACATTTGAGGTCATGGATGTGACTTTCGTGGAAACGGAACTCCTGATATCACTCACCGTCGCGCAGCCGGTAAGCGCTAGTGCTATCGACAACAAAAATATGATTCCTGTCCTTTTCATCGCTTGCCCTCCCCATCACGTTTGTGGTTACAAAAACATCCTCTGTTGAATGGAAACCCTGCACGCCTCCTGAAAACATGCGACCCCTTAACGTTGAGCAGTTAAAAAAGATTATATGAATGAGTTTTTTTTGCAAGCACTATTCATGATTCCGGGTTGAAATGTTTCAGGCGAGTCAGCCGGAAATCTCCTGCTCCGGATCATGACCCGCAGCCGTTTCACAGGGGCGGTTTTTCATGGGACAGATCCGGCTCGCCGCAATAGCGGAGGATATGCTCCCGCGCGGCGTCACGCAGTTTCAGGGCCGCTTTCCACAGGTCCGACGCCGATTCCCCTTCAGTCTTCTCAGACTCGATGGGTTTCCCGATGGTGACGGTGATCATCCCGCGGCGGGGAAACCAGGTGTCATCGAGCAGGATGGAGCGCGTGCCCCGGATGGCGACGGGAACGACGGGAACGCCTGCCTCGGCAGCCGCGATGAACGCCCCCATGTGGAAAGGCAGCAGGCCCGGCATCCGGGTGAAAGTCCCCTCGGCGAAGAACATGAGGGATCGGCCTTCGCGCGCGGCTCCGGCAATGTGCCTGGCGTCTTCAACACCCTTTTGCCTGTCAAACCGCTCCACGAGCTCCGCCTGAATGCGCTCCAGAAACAGGCGATTGATCCAGCTGGCTGCAAGCTCGCCCTTGGCGACGAAACTGAACTCCACGGAAACCGCCGCGACGAGGACGTAGCTGTCGATGTAGCTGGAGTGATTCGACACGATGACGCAGGGCCGTCCATGCGGCAGGTTCTGGCTTCCTGTGACCATGAGCGGCGTGAAGGACGCGCGCGCCAGGAATCGCGCCACGCCCCTCATGAGAGCCCAGCGCCGACCGGAGCCCGGCATGAGGATAACCGCGAGCCAGGTGAAGGGAGCGATCAGCCCGAAAAGCGCCCAGCAGTAAAAGGCGTAGAGTCCTGCCGATACCACGCGCCGCAGCCGCCGCAGTTCCGGCAGCCATCCCGCCAGGGCCACGCGCGTGACCTGCCACCATACGGCCGCGCCGGTCTTTCCAATCTGGTCCCGTTCGTAAAGCTCGCGATTCGCGGTCCGGCGGATTTTCCCGCTGGATGTCTTGAGGACGGTTCCCGGGGGCGTCAGCACCACATCGTCCGCCGGTGTGCCCGTGAGGTCCATGGCAAGCGCGTTGATCTCAGAGCGCAGGGCGTCTGATTTCTCCGGGTCCTCCTCGCGCGTTTCCGCCAGCACGACCAGCCTTTCCGTACCGGAGACGGGTTCGGTGCACCCAAAGACGGCCACACTGCCTTTGCGGATGCCCGGAATCCCGCCCACGGCCTCTTCCAGCTCCTGGGGATAGATGTTGCGTCCCGCTCGGATGATGATGTCTTTCGTGCGGCCCGTGATGCAGATATCGCCGCCCGCGATGTATGCCATGTCCCCGGAGTTCAGCCAGTCATTTTCAAAGAGGCGCTCCGTGTCCCCGGGATTGCGAAAGTAGCCGCTGGTCGTGGAGGGGCCGCGAAACTGGAGCCGGCCCTCCCTGCGCTCCGGGAGTTCGCGCCCGGCGGCGTCCACGATGCGCACCTCATGACCCGGCAGGGGCCGGCCGCAGGCCACGAAACGAAGAACCTTCGAATCCGATGGATCGGCGGGGACGGCTTCACCATCGCTCAGGAACGGTTCGCGCCGGATCACGTCGATGAGTGGGCCCTGGCCGGGAGGAGGGATAGACAACCCGACCGCGCATTCCGCCATGCCGTAGACCGGCAGCAGGGCCTCCCGCCGGAAGCCGTATTTCGCGAGCGCTTCGCAGAACCTCTCCACTGTATCGGGGCTCACCGCTTCTGCGCCGTTGCAGGCCGCCCGCAGGGAGCTGAGATCCAGACCCTGGAGATCTTCATCCTTCAGCCGTTTCAGGCAGAGCTCATAGGCGAAGTTGGGCGCCGCCGAGATCGTGCCGCGGTAGCGGTGGATGGCTCGCAGCCAGCGCTCCGGGCGGGAGATGAAGCTCAGGGGAGACATGAGCACCAGCGGGGCGGCATAGTAGAGGCTGCACATCCAGGCACCGATCAGTCCCATGTCGTGATAAAGAGGAAGCCAGCTCACCACCACGTCCGATGGGCTGATCTCCACGACTTCGCCGATGGCCCGGATGTTGGCGAGAAGGTTGGCGTGGGTGAGGACAACCCCCTTGGGATTTCCCGTGCTGCCTGACGTGTATTGCAGAAAGGCGATATCCTGGCCGCCCAGCTTCGGTTTCACGTAGGCGTCCGATGCCGACGATAATTCTGTTACGGTCAGGAGATCCTTCAGATTCTCCGCCTGGGATTTCAGGACCTGCGCGAAGCGCTTGGCCTCGGGAATGATGATCATGATCGCCGCGCCGCAGTTCCTCAGGATGGCGCCGTGGCGCCGCAGGTGGTCCTCGATCTGACTTTTTCGCGCGGGCGGGTAGATGGGAACGGGGATGCCGCCTGCCATGAGAATGCCCAGGAAGGTAAAGAAATAATCCGGCCCCGTGGCCAGCATGATGACGACGGGCTCTCCCGGCCGGAGCCCCCGGCGCTGCAATCCGGCGGCCAGGGCTTCCGCGCCTTCCCTGAGCTGCCGGTAGGTCAGGACCTCGCCCTCGCCCTCATCGCTGTAAAAGCGCACGTGAGGCCTGTCGGAATGGCAACGCACGTGCCAGTCGACGACATCCACAAGCGTCTGGGCCGTATGGGGCGCGGGCAGGGCTTCACCCAACTCCTCGGCCCGGATCTCCATGTCCGCGGCGTGCATGCCGGCAGGGTTGGCGCTGAGCACAGCCCGCAGCAGGTCCCGCGGCGTTTCCGCGTCCGCGAAAATGCGTTCGGGGATCGTGACCTTGAAGTTCTTTTCGATGCGGGCGAGGAGTTCCACCCTTGCCAGACTGTCCAGCCCCAGATCGCGTCCCAGCGCGCTGTCAAGCGTCACCGGCCTTCTCATCGGCCGGCGCGGATGAAGCTCGACGGCCAGTTCGCGGATCGTCTTGAGCAGTGTGGCGGCTTTTTCTTCCATACCCTTTATAAAACATTATCGCCGCTGCCTGTCAACGGCCCTCTGCCTCAGCATTGGTTTGCAGGAAATGAAGCTCCTGGCGGGTCAGCCGTCATTTTTTTGATGCGGGGGAATCTTGCGGATCCGGTCTCGTCCGTGGATGAAGGTCAGAATCACGGCGATCGCCCCCAGGGTCAGAAATATCGTGGCGAAACCGATCAGGACAATTTCGCGTGCGATGTTCAGTTCGAAAAGGGCGATGGCGGAAAACAGGATGATGATCAGCACCCTCGCGAAATGAGCGATCATCGTTGAATCGGGTATCTGCTCACTCGACAGCACCTTCTGCACGGTGCCTGCCGCCCAGAAGGCGATCAGCCATCCGGCCCCGAAGATGAGGAGGGCGCCAATGGTTTTCGGTAGAATCAAGATGCCCCTGGCCAGCATTTCGGAGAGAAATTTCAGGTCCCAGATGATCAAGGCAAAATCGAGAAAGATCAGTAAAATGATGAAAAAGAAAATATTTCCAATGAAGCTGTATAAACCGTATCGCACATCGGCCTTGGTAAACGCCTTTCCCCATGAAAACTTTATCAGGAAACGCTCCAATTTCATGAGAACGGACAATTGAATCACCAGGCGCTTCACAAACCAGCCAAGCAGCCAGCCGATGCCTACCAGAAAGATGCCCGTAAACAGGGATGGCAAAAAAGCCACGAGCTTTTTGGTCAGAGCCAGGAAAAGAGACTGCAAATTTTCATCCATGGTGCTTTCCTCCCGTTGCTTCATTTTTAAACAAGGAAGACCAGAAAGATACCCTCTCTTCGTATTCTCTCAGCCACAACACCGGGCACCTGGCCTGTTCCGTTATCTGCCGTGTTAAAGACTCCGCGAAAAGGAGCTCGATAAAATCCCCCGTTTTTCCACCCATGACCATCAGGTCCGCATCGCTTGACTTTCTGACGATGCCCTCCAGCACGCTTTCATCCTTGATGATCTCCACGGACGCCGTCAGGGAATTTCTGTGAACTTCCTCCTGGATTTGATCCAGCCTCGTCGCCCGTTCCTCTTTCGTCATCATCGGATCAAACACCACCGCGATGGTCAACTCGGCGCTGAAATAGTCCGCCAGTGCGGATGCAAATTCCATGGCCAGACGGGTATGGACATCGGCGCCGAAGGGAACCACGATCCTGCGGATATTTTCACGGGAAAGGACACCATACAGGACGGCGATTTCACTTGGCGATTCGTATAGAACGGTGTCGATGAAGGATGAGAAGACCCGTTCAAAGAAATCCGGGTTCTGCTGCCTGCCCATGATGATAAAATTGCAGTTTTCCTCCCTCGCGGTGTCGATAATCCCCCGGGATATACGATGCGAGACCTTGACAATCGCGCGGGAGGAAATACCGGCTTCCGCCGCCCGGGTCTCCGCCTCAAGCAGCAGGGGCCGGTCCGCCTTGGCTTCATCGATTCCGGCCATAAGCTGCTGTCCTTCGTGAACCTCGACGATGTTCAGAAAGACAATCTCGGACGTGTGCTTTTTTGAGATGGCGAAGGCGATGTGTGTCAGGCCGTCCGCGGTTCGCGGACTGGAAAGGCATGTCAGAATATTGTACTCCTGCTTTTCAATCCGCTCCAGGGATTTCACCTTCTGGAGGTGGAGCACCTCCCGGTGAGAGGCGTATCCCTTGTATAGGAGCAGGCCCGCGAAAATCCAGACGCCCGTGACGATCCACGCTTTGAAACTGTAATGGAACATGTAAAGAGCGAGGAAGAGCAGCATCGCGATCCCTATGATCGACAGCCAGGGATACAGGGGGGCGACAAAACCGCGATCGAGCTCGGGTCTCATTTTCCGAAGGCGGATCATGGCAATGTTGACCTGAAGGAAAAGAAGGAGAAACATGATGTCCGCGGCGCTCGCCACATCCTCAATGGGAAGAGATATCGACATGAACACGATGATCACCAGCGACACGACAATAGCCCAGTGGGGGGTAAATTTCTTGGGGTCAACCTTGCTGAAGAAAGCGGGGAAATTGCGATCCCGTCCCATGGCAAAGGCGACACGGGAAGAAGAATAGATGGTTGCGTTCAGGGCGGACATGGTGGATATGAGCCCGCCCACCAGGATCATGACGCCGCCGCCGATAAAGAAATGCCTGGACACTTCCACGAGGGCGAGCTCCTTGTGCTGGGCCAGGTAGTCCCAGGGGGTCAACTGACCCGGGTTGACCGATCCGAGCGCGGACACGGCAACCAGAAGATAAATCGGCACGACAATCGCCAGGGAAAGGAAGACGGCCCGCGGGATATTTTTCCTGGGATTCTCGATTTCCTCGGAACTCTGAGCAATGACTTCAAAACCCTGAAAGGCGATAAAGGTAAAGCCCATCGCCTTAAAAACACCGCTCCAGCCGTTGGCCATGAAGGGTTCGAAGTGGGACTGCCAATTCGGCGTGCGGAACATCATCTCCAGCCCGAAGCCGATGAAGACGCCGAGGATTATGATTTTGGCGACGGTGACCAGGCTTCCGATTTTCCCCGTTTCAGAGGCGCCGCGGTAATTCACATAGGCGAAGATGACAGCCACGCCGGCCGCCAGGACCTTCTGGGGCGAAAAGAAGCCCCACGACGGCACGGCCACCCCGATTTCACGAAAGACATGCTCGAAATAAGCGCCGAACCCCAGAGCGTAAAGGCTGCACGCGACAGCGTGGGCAAACCAGCTCATCCACCCCGACAGAAACCCGTTCCATTTTGGAAGACCTTCCTTGACCCAGAGATAGCCGCCGCCGGCGTCATGAAAACAGGATCCTAATTCGGCATAGGACATGGCGGTGAGCAGGGCCACGAGACCGTTGAGCACGAAGGCCAGAATGAGCGCGGGGCCGGCAACGCCTGCGGCAATGCCGATCAATACAAATATTCCCGCACCGATCATGGCCCCGACGCCGATCATCGTGGCATCCATCAGGCCCATTTCCCGGCTCAGCCGGATCTCCGTCTTAAACTTTTTCATGGCAGGAATCGCTTTCCATCAAGAGCGTCTTCATTATTTCAGCTCCGCGGCCGTCGTGCTGTAAAGGATGGACATGGCATGGCTCCAGCCCAGGGGTTTGATGCTTTCCTGGATGTCATTATCGAAGATCTGTTCCGGCAGGAGATGATCCCGAATGCGCTGGAGCACATAATCCACGTGGATTTTCGCTTTCGCTCTCTCTCCCCTCAGGCGTAAAACAATGGCGAGCCAGAAATGGAGAATCGGCCAGGCGCCGCCGCCCCGTCTCGAGTC
>CAYXFF010000091.1:0-4806 GCA_964464185.1 uncultured Syntrophaceae bacterium
CTATATTTTTCAATAAAAATATCGCAATGTTCATCCGCCCATGTCTTCTCTTTATTTTTTTCTATCTCCCCTTCGGTCCTGCCCGGCACCCCTATTTAACATTTCGTTAAATCATGGAGCAGGATGTAACGAAATGTTAAATTCTCGTGCCCATCGGAGCAGTCATGAATGATTTCATCACTGGAAATATGCAAGTCGTTGCTTCAGGTTATGAAAAAGATCCCGAGACGGAAGGGTGAGGCACGGTGATTGCATAAAGGGCGGTCAGTTCAGCGAATTTTCCCTTTTCTTTGAAAGCGCTTTTGTGCTACTAAGGCAAGGTGAAATATTCAAAGCAATCTCATTATAATGAAAGGAGATAAGACAGATGTTAAAGAAACTCGGAAAAACGCTATTAACCCTTTTCTCGACCGCGGCCGCTCTGCTTGTATGTTCGCCGGTGGTTTTCGCGGCGGAAGCCCTCCCTGCCGGTGAATCCTACACGAAGGTTCTTTTTGCCGTTGGCGCCATGCTGGCGGCGGGATTTGCAATCGGTGTGGGAGCTGTCGGAGCCGGTCTGGGGATCGGTACAGCCGCCAGCGGCGCGTGCGCAGCAGTCGGAAGAAACCCCGGGGTGCAGGGAAAAATCATGATGACCATGCTCGTCGGCATGGCCATGGCAGAATCGATCGCCATTTACGCCCTGGTCGTTTCGCTTGTCCTTCTCTACGCAAACCCCTATATGCGTTATTTTTTGGGTTAATTCCGAAACGTATAATTAACTTCAAAACTAACAAAAGTTAGGGGGAGAAGGCAATGCCAGAAACGAACAAAGATAAGCAGCTTTTCACTGTAGCGAGGGTCTTCTTCCTGCTTATCGTAATCCCCTTATCACTGATGGCTATTCTGATCGCCAATGGCATTTTCAAATTAGGGATTACAGCAAAGGAGCGAGCAGTCACTGTTCTCGACCAGAAATCTCAGGAAGAAATCAAGATACGAGCCATTAATACAGCGGATGAGGTTGCCGGCTTCCTCATGGAAAGAAAAAAGGATCTGCTGGTGGCAACCATCATCCCCACAACAGAAGCAGCCTATAAACAATTTATCAATGAGAACAAGAGGAATGTATGGGTCAAGGCTGAGGACAAGATCCTGCAGCAGCCGCTCCCGCTCTATACTGAAATGGCTCTCATTGATAGGAACGGAAATGAGCTGATTAAAATTACAAACGGCCAGGTTGTACCCAAGTCAAAATTGATCAATGTGAGCAATCCGGCCGGTACCACTTATAAATCAGAAGAATACTTTGTCAGGACCCGAAAGTTGAACAAGGGCGACGTCTATGTGTCCCATGTCACCGGATGGTACGTGAATAGGCAGGATTTTGAAAAGGGCAAACGCTTCAGCGGCATTATACGATTGGCCACGCCGCTGTTCGGCAAGGAAGGATTTGTCGGCATCGTTGAGTTGGCCCTGGACTACCGGCAACTGGCGGGATTCACGGACCACACGATTCCGACCCAGTCCAGTTTTGTCTATGAGGCGGACGCCTCTACGGGTAATTATGCCTACATGGTTGACAACAGGGGGCTTATCATTTCCCATCCCAATGATTTCCATATTACCGGTCTGTTCAGGGATGGAAGGCCCGTTCCTCCTCTGATGGATAAGACGGCGACTGAATTGACGAAGAAGGGGGAAGAGGTCCTGAATCTGAATCTGCTCGGTTTCATGGATCCGAATCTGCCTGCCATCGCAAAGGATGCCGCGGCAGGCCGTTCAGGGATCAAAATGTACAAGTTCGGCGGTCACACCAAGTTCGTGGCCTATGCACCCATCAAGTTCTACACGGAAGACTATCCAAAACCAGGCGGATTCGGCTGGATCGGTATGGGTGTAGACGTGGAGAAATGGAACGAACTGGCTGTTGCGACGTCCCAGAAGATCGAAAAAGAAGCAAAATCCTGGACGACAACGATCGTTCTGATCCTTGTCGTTTCCGTTCTGATTCTCTTCGCTATCTCTGCCCTGCTGGCAAGAGGAATGTCCCGTTCCATCGATACGGAGGTGCCGGAAGGATCCCAGGAAGTGGTGGACTATTATGAGGATGAAGAGGACGAAGAAGAACATAAATAAAACAGTAAAGGCATGATGGAGGCCGGGGCTCAACCCCGGCCTTTTTTTTTACATTTTTCAACGCATGGAAGATCTCTCCTGAGTTTTCCGGATCGACACGCCTATACGCCATAATCATTTGTTATGATTCACCATGTCGATTTGCAATTGACTTGAAAACCCAAAACTGGTATGAAAACTCGACTTTTTGAATTCCACAACTTAACTACGCCTTAGGAGGAACGAATGAAAGCCAAGAAACTCGTCCTGTGGTTTGATGAGATCGAGTTGAAAGATATCCCCCAGGTAGGCGGTAAAAACGCTTCTCTCGGAGAGATGAGGAGGGAACTGACCTCCAAAGGGGTGAGCATTCCAGACGGTTACGCCATTACCGCTGACGCTTATCGATATCTCCTTGAAACGGCGGGTATCACGGAGAATCTCAAGAAGATTCTCTCGGATCTGGACACCCACGACATCGAAAATCTCAATGAAAGAGGCAAAAAGATCCGGTCCCTCATTTATGGCGCTGAGCTGCCGGATGACCTGAAAGCGGAGATTTTAAAAGCGTACAAAAAACTATGTGAAGAATACGGCGAAAATACGGACGTGGCCGTGAGAAGCTCCGCAACAGCGGAGGATCTCCCCGACGCGAGTTTCGCAGGCCAGCAGGAAACCTACCTGAATATCCGGGGAGAAGAGGCCCTCATCGAAGCCTGCAAGAAATGCTTCGCATCCCTCTTCACCGACCGGGCCATCTCGTACCGGGTGGATAAAGGATTTGACCACCTCTCCATCGCTCTCTCCATCGGTGTGCAGAAAATGGTGCGTTCGGACATGGCGTCTTCTGGCGTCATCTTCTCGATTGATACGGAGTCCGGATTCCGGGATGCCGTTCTGATCACCGCTTCTTACGGTCTCGGCGAACTCGTCGTGCAGGGCACGGTGAATCCCGATGAGTTTTTTGTCTTCAAACCCACCCTGCGGAAAGGTTTCCGGCCCATCCTGCAAAAGAAACTTGGCACCAAGGAAATCAAGATGATTTATGCAACAGACAAGGGCGGTGAGTCCACGGTCATCGTACCGGTTCCTGCCCATGACAGGAAAAGGTTTTGCATCTCCGAAGACGAGATCCTGAAACTTTCCCAGTGGACCATGATCATCGAAGATCACTACTCCGAAAAGGCCGGTTTCTTCAAACCCATGGACATCGAATGGGGAAAGGACGGCGGCACGGGAGAGCTTTTCATCCTCCAGGCGAGGCCGGAAACGGTTCAGTCTCAGAAGGACGTAAACGTTCTTGAGAGTTATGCGCTCCTGGAAAAGAAGACCCCCCTGGCCACGGGAACGGCCGTGGGATCCAAAATCGGGGCCGGCCCGGTCAATATCATTGAGAGCGTCGACCAGATCAAGGACTTTAAGAAAGGGGAAGCTCTGGTCACTGATATGACAGATCCCGATTGGGAACCGATCATGAAAATCGCGGCCGCCATCGTCACCAATAAGGGCGGCCGCACTTGCCACGCCGCCATCGTGAGCCGGGAACTGGGTGTGCCCTGTATCGTCGGCACGGGGGACGGAACGGAGAGATTAAAAGATTCCAGAGAAGCAACGGTTTCATGCGCGGAAGGAGAAGTGGGGAATGTCTACGACGGCATCCTCAAGTTCGATATACAGAGAGTCAATTTGCAGAATGTGTCAAGACCGAAGACCAATATCATGATGAATGTGGGAAACCCGGATCTTGCCTTCAATAACGCCTCCATCCCCAATGATGGCGTCGGACTGGCGCGGCTGGAGTTCATCATCAACAACATCCGGCTCCACCCCATGGCTCTGATCCAGTTTGACAAGGTGACGGATCCCAAGGTCCGCGAGGAAATTGAAGCCCTCACCCAAGGCTACGACAACAAGAGTGACTGCTTTGTGGACAAACTAGCGCAGGGTGTCGCCAAAATCGGGGCGGCCTTTTATCCCAACGACGTCATTGTCCGGATGAGCGACTTCAAGAGCAACGAATACGCGAACCTCATCGGCGGCTCCTTCTTTGAACCCCACGAAGAAAACCCCATGATCGGATGGCGCGGGGCGTCACGTTATTATGACGAGAAGTACCGTGACGGCTTCGCCCTAGAGTGCAAGGCCATGATCAAGGTTCGCGAAGAAATGGGCCTCACCAATGTGAAGCTCATGATTCCCTTCTGCCGGACCGTGGAAGAGGGCAAACGGGTCGTCGAGGTCATGAAACAGAACGGGCTCGTGCAGGGCGAAAACGGCCTCGAAATTTACATGATGGTCGAAATTCCAAGCAATGTGATTCTCATAGAAGAATTCGGCAAGGTCTTCGACGGATTCTCCATCGGATCCAACGACCTCACTCAGTTGACTCTGGGTCTCGACAGGGATTCCGCCCAAGTTGCCCACATCTTCGACGAAAGGAACCCGGCGGTCCTCGATCTTGTGGCACTGGCGATCAAAAAGGCCCGCAAGATGAAGAAGAAGATAGGCATCTGCGGGCAGGCGCCGAGCGATTACCCCGAATTCGCCAGATTTATTGTGAAGTGCGGGATCGACAGCATGTCCCTGAACTCTGATACGGTGATCAAAACCACTCTGGACATTCTGAACACGGAAAAGGAGCTTGGAATCAAGCCTCCGAAACGCGCCAGGAAGAAATAACCTCTTGTCATATTTTTGCGTCGTCGTGAC
>CAYXFF010000091.1:4906-6698 GCA_964464185.1 uncultured Syntrophaceae bacterium
CGGTGATCGGATTTCAATTCCCCAATAGTAGTGCTTGAGGATGTCGAGGCAGGAGAATCCCCGACGGGCCATTTCATAAGCCCCCCATTGACTGAGACCGACCCCATGGCCGTACCCCTTTCCATCAAATCTGATCCTGTCTCCTTCTTTCGTCAGCACAAAGAGAGTGCTTTTGAGCGATTGGGGGTTCACTCGGAGCCTGAAATCGTTGGATCGGAAAACAGCCTCACCGCCGCTGTGGACGACTTTAAGTTTCACGATCCTGCCCGACGGACTAACTTCAACAGGGACAAGGTCATGGATCTCGCCCACTCGGATTCCGCTCTTGGCAAGGGTTTTCGACAGATCGCCCGGTGCGAGAGAAAGCGTCCACCGATGGCCGGATGCGTTCATGCTGTATTCGTCCCGAATCCCCTTGAGATACGGGATATCCGCTGTCCAGACGTTTTTTGCGTCCTCCGTGGCTCCGCCGCTGTTTGAATGGTAATAGGCAAGGATCCGTTTACCATTATGATAAAGGACCTGTCCTCTCGTGTCATCCACAGCGCGGATGGCGCTCTCGGTCTCCGCATCAAACCCTCCATAGACCTGGGACATCGTCGTGGCCGAGACGTCAAATTCGCTCTCCCTGTTTTTCTCTTTTTGATAAAGGGCGAAGGTCCTTGCCACAACGGCCTGTGCCTTCAAAGCCTCCAGCGGCCAGCTGGGGGACATCTCCCTGGGAACAACCCCATAGAGATACCCTTCGAGATTCACGATATTGATGACATCCATTCCTTTTGTTTTGCTCTTGACGACCCTGATCTCTCCCCTGTACCTTTTTCCATCTGCCTTCAGCTTCCCATTCATAGAAGGAGTAAGGACAAAGCCGCCACCGTCCAACGTCTCACCGTTGATGGTTATCATATCCCCGGCAGCTCCAACCTCCAGAACGCCTCCCTCTATTTTTTTCAGGATCTTTTCTCCCGAAAGATTTTTCACATCCACGGATGAAGGGGCGTCGATGATTAGTTCCTTTGCGGAGGCCTTGATCAAAACCCGGATCCTCTCCCCCTCTAAAATCGCGGGGGTTGCACGCTTTTCCTTTTTTGCAAGAGCCGGCGGCGCCTCTCTCCGGCAGGCTTCCATCATGTATTCGGCTGTTTCTTTTCTTGCCCCTCCGGGATCGTTCTTCAGATATGTTCGAAACTGGGTCAAGGCATCCCTGTATCTGCCTCTCTCATAAAAAATCATTCCGGAATTGAACCAGGCATTGGCTGCGAAAGGGCTCCCCGAATATTTTGTCTTGACGAGATAATAATACTTCAGGGCGGTATCGTAGTCGTCGAGAAAATAACTGTAAATATCCCCTATCATGAAGAGCGCTCTGGCTCGGATCCCATACTCTTCAGAACGATCCGCCATATCCTGATAGTCGCTGATCGCTTCGAGATAGAGCCCGTTCTTGAGGTAGGTCTCTGCTCTCTGGAAGGCATGATCCGTTTCGTCACCAGGGCTGCTCGAGGCGAGAAGAAAAACAAAAAGGGAAGCCAGGAAAAGGAAAACAATGACGTTTCTTGCCATAATGAATCGAGTTTCACGCTGAAATCTTTGGGTGTTGGAGCAGACGGTAAGCCGAGTTCTGTTCCCCCCACCGGTCACCCGGAAGGAGGCGATGATCATTCCTCTGGGACATCAGTTGCCTGACGCCTCAAGCGACACTACCCGAGGACATCGGGCGGGCCACCCTCAAAGGTCCTCCTATTTGGTCTTGCTCCGGATGGGGTTTACCAAGCTTTCCCGGTCACCCGGG
>CAYXFF010000092.1:0-6630 GCA_964464185.1 uncultured Syntrophaceae bacterium
TGTCCCAGGTCCGGGAAGAAGTCCGTGGCTTCGTAGGCCTCCTCTATCAGAGAGGACTTGCTTGCCTTGCCGGCATACCAGTGGCCGATCTTATCCAGAGCTTGATTCACCAGGAGGTCCGCGAGGCAGGGCCGTTTCTTCTTGTAAAAAGCCCGCCAGTGATCGCTTGTTCCGATCACGTCACGAGCCGGAATGCCGCTCAATTCCTCGAGGGCATGGTTCCAATGGACCACCTCGTGATTCCGGCCGATAAGAAAAGCGGAAATGGGAAATCCCTGGATCACGCTCTTGAGCTTGCTCTCGCTTTCGATGAGCGCTTCTTCGGCGTTTCTGCGTTCCGTGATATCTTCCAGCGTTTCAACGGCGCCGACGAGTGTTCCCTCGTCGTCTCTCACGGCCGCCGCGGTGAAGCGGAGCCACCGTCCTTTTTTTCCCAGGTCCGGGAAGAAGTCCGTGGCCTCGTAAGCTTCTTCGACGAGATGCGATTTTTGGTATTTTCCCGTGTACCAGCGCTCAATCCCGTCAAAGGCTTCCGCCACCAGGAGGTCCGCCATGCAGGGCCTCTTGGATGTGTAAAAGGCCCTCCATTGCTGCCGCGTCCCGATCACGTCTTCGGCGGGAATCCCGCTCAGTTCTTCAAGCGCCCTGTTCCAGCAGATGACCCGGTGATCGCTGTCGATCACAAAGCTGGGGATGGGCGATCCCTGGAGGATGCTGTATAAAACCCGGCTTTCATTCGCGAGGCTGTCGGACGACGGGTGTCTCCCGCTGCTTCGCCGGTATTCGGTACGGGGTGATTTCTTATCCATGGCGCTTTGTTACAATAGAAGGGTTCAAGGGTTCAAAATAATTGTTGTATTTATCATTGTTTCTTCTTGTTGTCATCCCTTTTCACGCGCCTTTTTGCTCGGGCCTTGCGTTTTTGATTTTCACTCGAATCCTGGACCCCTCGACCCCTTGAACCCTGATTTTATTCCTTGTCAACAGGAAAGGATGCCAGGTCTTTTCCCCCCTCGAGGAGACGATGCGCGGCCGTCCAGTTGGAGAGAAGGGCAAGCAGGATGAGAGAGGCTGAAAAGGCGGCATCGGGGTAATCGGGGATAAAGGTTTCCACGGGCCCGTTGATCAGCGATCCGGCGATGAGAAGGGCGAGACGTTCCGGCCGCTGCATGAGCCCCACGGTCCGGACCGGACCGAGGGATTGCGCCCGTGCCTTGATGTAGCTCACCATGACGGATCCCATGAGGGCGAAGAGAACAATGACAAACATTCCTCCGTTCCTGAAGTGGAAAAGAAGGCCGAAGAAAACGAAGAATTCGGCATAGCGGTCGAGCGTGGAGTCCAGAAGGGCTCCGAAACGGTCTGACCGTCCCGTGAGACGCGCGATAGTGCCGTCCACGGTGTCCATGAAACCGGCGAGAAGAAGAAGCAGGCCGCCCGGAAAGATTTTGCCGTACCCGTAACAGATGCCCGCGGAAAGAGAGACGACCAGGGCAAGAAAGGAAATCGCGTTTGGAGACACGCCCGATTTCACGAGAGGGTGAAGGCCTTTTTCAAGGAGGGCATAGTACCTCTTGATCAGTTGTTCCCGCATTTCCGTCAGCTTTTCCCGAGTTCTTTTTCAATGTCGAAGATCAGAACGAACCGTTCCTGGCAGCCGGCGGCGAGTGTTTTGCTGTCAGGACTGATGGATACGGACAGGACGAATCCGTAAGGGACTTTCATCGTTTTCAGGGGGGTTCCCGAAGCCGCGTCCCAGAGCATGACCGAATTATCCCCGCTTGCCGTAGCGAAAAGCCTTCCATCCGGACTGAAGCAGATACCGAAGACCAAGCTCTTGTTTCCGTGTCTTCGGAAAATGGGTTCCCCTGTTGATACATCCCAGAGGAAAATCAACTGATCCATTCCGCCGGAGACGAGCCTTTTTCCATCGGCTGAGAAGGAAAGCGACTTGACCCAGCTTTCATGTCCCTTCAACGTTCGGATGGGATTTCCCGTTTTTGTGTTCCAAAGGATGATGGTGTCATCATCGCTTCCCGAAGCGAGAAGTGTCCCCCGGGGACTGAAAGACAGGGTATTCACCGATCCCTTATGTCCCGACAGGACCCTGAGCTCCCGGCCTGTTTTTACATCCCAGAGGATAATCTTTCTGTCGCTGCCTGATGAAGCGAGTGTCCTGCCGTCGGGGCTGAAGGATAGGGTGTGCACGTCGTCCGTGTGTCCCTCAAGGGTTTTCAGGGGGGTGCCCGAGGCGACGTCCCAGATGATCACTTTCCTGTCCTTTCCACAGGACGCGAGGAGTTTGGAATTTGGACTGAAGCCGATGGAAATGACCTGGTTGTCGTGCCCTTTCAGCGTTCTCAATATCTGCCAGGTCGATGCATCCCGGATAATGACCGTATCGTCCATGCCCCCGGAGGCGAATAGTTTTCCGTCGGGGCTGAAACGCACCGACCAGACGGCGAAGTCGTGGCCCTTGAGAATTTTGTAGGATCGCTCGGTCTCAGAGCATCCGGCAAGCAGAAGAAGAGGGCACATCAGTGCCAGAACAAAAAGGGCTTTCCGCATGCTTCGTCTTTGTCTCATTGGCGCCTCTTTTCTTCGCGTGATTAAATGTTCACATCCTATAACAAAGTCTCCATTCCATGGCGAGTATTTTCTCACCAGAAATCGGTTGACAGTGACCGGCAATCTATAGAAAAATGCAGCCACTTGAATCACGAGGAGGAAACACATGTTTGAACACAAGTGGGCAAAAAGAGGACTGATCCTTTTCACCTTTTTCTTTTTATCTGTATTTGTTCTGGAGATCGACGCCTTCGCGAGGGTGGGCGGCGGCAGGTCCTCCGGAAGCAGGGGCTCAAGGACCTATTCGGCGCCGAGAACGGCCACGCCGTCACCGTCACAGCCTTCAAGGTCCGGGCAATACAGCCAGCCAGCGAGACCGCCCTTGAGCCAGCCCCAGGGTAGCTTTTTGAGAAGCCTGGCCGGCGGCATCATCGGCGGAATGATCGGCGGGATGCTCTTCAGAAGCCTCGGTTTTGCGGGCGGAGCCGGAGGCGCCGGCGGGGGCATCGGGTTCATGGACATCGTCCTCATCGGACTGATCCTTTACGGAATTTACTGGTTTATAAAGAAGCGGAGGAGAGAGGCGGAATCGGGGGCCTATTACCGGGAGACCCAGTCTTATGACTCACAGCAGGCGGCGTCTTACGCGCCGGCCCCGGGGGCGCAGGAGGATGACCTGGAAAAAGGACTGAGCCACATCCGCCAGATGGACCGCTACTTTGATGAGAAGAAGTTCGCGGACCTCAGCATGGATTATTTTTTCAGGGTCCAGGGAGCGTGGGCGAACCGCGACATGACAGCCGTCCGAACGCTTCTCACGGAAGAGATGTTCGGTGTTCTGCAGGGTGACGCGGACAGGCTCAAGGCAGGCCACAGGATCAACAAACTGGATAACATCGCTGTCCGTTCGGCGGACATCACGGAGGTCTGGCAGGAGGGAGGCAGCGATTTCATCACCGTGAAGTTCTATGCCAATCTGCTCGATTACACCGTTGACGACGTGAGCGGGCACGTCGTTGAAGGGAGCAAGACGGATCCGGTGAAATTTGAAGAATACTGGACCTTCACGCGTCCGGTGGGAAACCATTCCTGGCAGCTCTCGGCGATCACCCAGCCCCAGTGAAAGGGAGGCGGAAGGGAACGCAAAAGAAACGAAGATATGAAGTTGGGAAGCTGGGAAGATGCGACAAAGACAGGGATTAAAGGGTCAAAGGGTGGGCAGGGGAGCCTTCAGGCTCCCAGACAGGGCTAACCCTTCACCACCTTGACGATATCCGCGCCGATGGCGCCCACTCCCTCCTCGGAACCCTTTTCGAGAGAGCGGTCGCAGAGTTCGTTGATCAGGAGGGGTATTCCCCGGGTGCTGCCGTAGATCTCGACGACGGCCTCGAAGGTAAAAATCCGCCTTGCCGCGCCGGCTGTCTTGAGGCGGCTCGATATGTACTCCGCCGTGTCTTCAAAGTCCATGGGCTTGAGGTGGTATCGGACAGCGATCCGCTGATCCAGTTGTTCCATCTCCAGAAGCTTTTCCCGCAGCGCCGACTCACCCGCGAGAACGACGTTCATCAGAAACCGGTCCTCCGACTGGAAGTTCAGGAGCAGGCGGATTTCTTCGAGGGTCTCTTCCGGCATTCCCTGGGCCTCATCGATGATGAGGACCGTATCTCTTTTTCCCCTTATATTCCGAAGTGTCTTTGAATGAAGCGCGTGCAGGAGGTCCGCCTTCGTCGGCAAGGCATCCGTGTGGATGCCCATCTGATAGGCCGTCGCCTTCAGGAACTCCATCGGCTTGAGCAGGGGATTGGCGATCAGGATGATCTCCGCGTTGTCTCTGAACAGGGTTTCGGTCAGATGGATGAGCGACATGGTCTTTCCTGTCCCATGCTCTCCCGTCAGCATGGCCGCCCCCTTGTTCCGCGTGACGGCGAATTGAAGCCGCGCCACGGCCTCCTCGAATTCACGGGAATGATAAATAAACTTCGGGTCGGGGGCTTTCTCGAAAGGCGATTCGCCCAGGCCCCAGTGTTCTAAATACATGACGACACGCCTGAATTAATTTTTGCGGAGCGGGCGAGCCCATTCGACAAGCTCAGGGCAAGCGTTCTGGGAGGCATCAGCCTCCTATACCCACCTAAAAGAGTGTTAGAAAAATATTTCATCAGGCTGTTCAAAAACATACAGATGCAAGGCGCGCAAGCACCGAGGAATGAGGCGTACATAGACGTACGTCGAATGACGAGGGGAGCAGCGTAACGCCGCAGATGTGCGTTTTTGAACAGCCTGACTAAGCCTTGCTGATGATATTATAGATGGTCATCTCCTTTTCAAGACCCTTCACGGTCACGTGGTCATGGGCTTGGGCCTTGACACTGGCCTTGATTTCCTCATAGGTCGCGGGGCAGACCAGAATATCATCTTTCTTGGCCATCCGCTCCAGCCTTGACGCGAGAATGACCGGAATGCCGTGGGCCGTGTACTCTTTCTTTATGGGCGATCCGAAGATCCCCACCATGGCTTCTCCCGTGCTGATGCCGATGCCTATGGATATCTTCATGTTCATGTCGCCAAGAGTCTCATTGATCTCCGCCATCTTCTCCCTCATCTTCAGGGCGCAGTCGACCGTCCGCAGGGCCGTGTTGTCGTAGGCCATGGGCGCGCCGAATATGGCCATGATGCTGTCGCCGATATGCTTGTCCAGGGTTCCGTTGAACTCGAAGACAATCTTATCCAGGGGTTTGAAAAAGTGATAATTCAGCATGCTGGAAAGTTCCTTGGGCGTCATCTTTTCCGACATGGCGGAGAACCCCCGGATGTCGGCGAAAAGAATGCTGACGGACTTCCTTTTCGGAATCAGGTCGTCGCCCGATTTCTGAAGCTCCGAGAGCACCTGCTCCGAAACGAACTGCTTCAGCCGCCTCTTCATGTTGAATTCACGGACCTTCGCCCGGAGCTCGTTGTTGTCGAAGGGCTTCGTCAGAAAGCCGTCGATGCCGATATTCACCGACTCGATGGCGCGGTCCAGCGTGGCGTAGCCGGTCAGCATGATCCGGGTGATCTCGGGATTGAGCTTGCCGATCTCCGTGAGCGTCTCCAGCCCGTCCATCCCCGGCATCTTGAAATCGGAGATCACGATATCGGCGGCCTGGTAGCAATCCTTGATAAAATTAATGGCCGTTGGACCATTTTCCGCCAGGAAAACCTCATAGCCGTCCTTTTCCAGGACTTTTTTCAGAGCAAACCTCACGGCGGCTTCATCGTCAACCACGAGTATTTTTGTCATATCTCCCCCATTTTCAAAGGAAGCTCCACGGTGAAGGCGGACCCTTTTCCCGGTTCGCTGGTCACGGAGATGCTTCCCTTGTGTTTCCTGACGATTTCGTGCGACACGTAAAGACCGAGGCCCGTCCCCTTTCCCACTTCCTTGGTGGTGAAAAAAGGTTTAAAGATGTCCTTCTGTACCTCGAGGGGAATCCCCCTTCCGTTATCTCGGCACTCCACGACAATGCGGTCCTTCCCGTGGTTGTATCGGGTGGACAGGGTGATGGTTCCCTTTCCATCGGGCAGGGCCTGGACCGCGTTTTTTATGATGTTGATGAACACCTGTCCCAGGTTGGCGAAATTGCCCTTGATGCGCGGCAAATCGCTGTCATAGTTCTCTTCGACGACCACGTCCAGGTGCTTGTACATATTGTAGAGGACGCGCAGGGCGTCTTCCAGGACCCGGTTGATACTCACGTCTTCCACGTAGGTCTGAGTCTGGCGCGAAAGGTCCAGGACACTTCTAACGATATTTCCGGCTTTTTGCAACTCTTTTAATGAAAATTCCAGGTTCTCCAGGAGTTCGTCGTCGATATCCCTCTTATCCTTCTGCTCCTGCTCCTTGAGGGTCTCGATGCTCATCTGGACGAGGCTGGACGTGCCCGCCAGGGGATTGTTCAGCTCGTGGGCGATGCCGGCGGAGAGCTGGCCGATGGCGGCAAGGCTCTCGGACTGGATCAGCTGGTCCTGGGTCCTGTCCTTTTCCTCCATCGCCCTCTTGCGGGCGTTGAGGATGTACTGGGT
>CAYXFF010000093.1:0-6584 GCA_964464185.1 uncultured Syntrophaceae bacterium
GAAGGGAACATCACCACCCGAACCAGCTCTCGGGCGGCCAGCAGCAGCGCGTTGCCATCGCGAGAGCCCTGGTGAACCACGCCCCTCTCATCCTGGCCGATGAACCCACGGGAAACCTGGACACGAAGACGAGCATCGAGATTATGGAACTCCTGGTCAGGCTCAATGACGAATCGGGAATCACCATTCTCCTCGTGACCCATGAACCCGATATCGCGACCTACAGCAAGCGGTCCATTCGATTCCTGGATGGAAAAATCATCAGCGACGAACTCGTGAAAAAATCATGATCAGCATCCCATCGACGTTTAAAATATCCTTCCGGGCTCTCCGGGTAAACAAAATGCGCTCCGCCCTCACCATGCTGGGAATCATCATCGGCGTCGGCGCCGTGATCACCATGCTCGCCGTGGGCACGGGCGCAAGCGAGAGAATATCCAAACAGATTGCCAGCGTGGGAAGCAATCTCATCATTGTTCTGCCCGGAAGCACCACTTCCGGGGGAATCCGGATGGGCTCCGGGAGTCAGCCCACTCTCACCAAAGACGATGCCGATTCCATCGAGAAGGACTGCCCGGCTGTCGCCGAGGCTGCCCCTATCCTTAACGGTGTTGCCCAGATTGTCTATGGACACCAGAACTGGTCCACGGGCGTTTATGGATCCACGCCGAGCATTCTCGATGTGAGAGACTGGCCGCTTCATTCCGGAAGGAATTTCACGGAGCAGGATATCCGAAACGCGACAAAGGTGTGTCTCCTGGGGCAGACAGTGGTGGACAACCTTTTTGGTGCAACGGATCCCGTCGGCCAGATCATCCGGATCAAAAAACTGCCCTTCCTGGTCATCGGCATCCTGGAACGGAAAGGCCAGTCGCCGACGGGACAGGATCAGGACGACACCATTTTCATACCGGTCACGACGGCTCAGAAGAAGATCTTTGGAACGGCCTTTCCCGGCATGGTGAGAATTATCATGGTGAAGGCGAAGAGCACCCAGGATCTGGACGCGGCCGAAAAGCAGATCATCTCACTCCTCCGGCAGAGACACCATATCGGGCAGAAGGCGGACAACGATTTCAGCACCCGAAATCTCACCCAGATGATGCAGGTGGCGGAGCAGTCCACGAAGGTCATGACCCTCCTCCTCGGGGCCATCGCCTCCGTCTCCCTCCTCGTGGGCGGCATCGGCATCATGAACATCATGCTCGTCTCCGTCACGGAGAGGACACGGGAGATCGGGATCCGGATGGCCGTCGGCGCAAAAACCATGGATATCCGTCTGCAGTTCATCATCGAGGCCCTTTCTCTCTCCCTCATCGGAGGCCTCATGGGAATCATTATCGGAATCTCGGGCTCAAAGCTGCTGTCGATGCTCGCCGGATGGTCGACCATCGTTTCGCCCCTTTCGGTCCTGCTGGCCTTCGGTTTCTCCGGCCTGGTGGGAATCTTCTTCGGCTTTTATCCCGCCTACAAGGCATCGCTCCTCAACCCCATCGACGCCCTGCACTACGAGTAGGGGTATCTCTTTTCTCCTTGACAGACATTCCTGAACTGCTATCTTTTAGAACAGCCTCGCTTCATGTGCTGTTTTTCCCGGACGGACTGAAGCAGGAAACATGACCGCTGACACACAGGGGGGAAAATGGGAGAAACCATCATACAGGTCGACGCCTTTACCGATAAACCCTTTACCGGAAACCCCGCCGCCGTCTGCATCCTTTCCGAGCCTCGGGACGACGCCTGGCTGCAAAAGGTGGCCGCGGAAATGAATGTCTCGGAAACGGCCTTTCTCACGAAAAGCAAGGATGGTTTTGATCTCCGCTGGTTTACCCCGACCGTGGAAGTGGATCTTTGCGGACACGCGACCCTCGCAAGCGCCCATGTCCTGTGGGGGAAAGGCTATCTCGCGTCCGGGGAACAGGCGCGCTTCCATACGAAGAGCGGCCTTCTCACGGCAGAACTCCGGGACGAATGGATCGAAATGAACTTCCCCGCGGAGCCCGAAAAAAACGCGGAAGCTCCCGCCAGCCTCGCCAAGGCCCTGGGCATCGAGACGATGCTTTACACGGGGAAAAACCGTTTTGATTTTCTTGTGGAAGTGCCTTCGGAGGAGACCATCCGCCGGATGACGCCTGATTTCACGCTCCTTTCGACCATCGATACCCGGGGCATCATTGTCACGAGCCGGTCCGTCGCCGGTTACTGCGATTTCGTATCCAGGTTTTTCGCGCCCCGGGTCGGCGTAAACGAGGATCCCGTTACGGGATCCTCCCATTGCTGCCTCGGTCCCTACTGGGGGAAGCGGCTGGAAAAGAAAGAGCTGATCGCCCGCCAGATCTCTCCCCGCGGAGGCGTGCTCCGTGTCCGCATCGGCGGTGATCGGGTCTACATCAGCGGCCAGGCGGTCACGGTGATGGAAGGAAAACTGGACGTATGAGAACGATGCTCCGCTCCCTGTGCATCCTGAGGCTCCTTTACAGGGCCGGGATGCCCGTGGGCGAACCGTTCGTCCAGAGCGGGATCTTCCTTCTCCAGGAAGCGATGGGGGAAAATCTTGATTGCGGTTTTTATCTGGACCGCTATGGCCCCCGCTCCCGCGAAATCTTCGAGAACATCCTCGTCCTTGAACAGGAGGGAAAAATCACGATCAGCGGCTCTCCCCGGGGGCTTTTGATTGAGGTGACTGAAAGCGGAAAGGCTTTCGTGAACAAGGGAGGCGAATGGGGCGCCTTCTTCGACGTCCCCCCGGTCAGGATACCGGAGGACCGGATCGATGCGGTCTTCACGGTCATCAGCCGTGACACGCCGATCGGCATGGAATCCCTGGGAACAGCGCTGTTCTTAGCAATCTCCGCGAGCAGTTCCGATGCCTTCCTGGAAGAACTGAATGCCGCGAAAGACGAGAAAAAGCTCTCGGACGAAATCAGCAACCGATCCGTTATAGAGGCTCTCCGGCGTCTGAAGCGTCTCGGCATCAAGTTTACAGGCGAGGATCTCTAACGAGGGACATTGGAAAGGGTCCTTGCAGCGCTATTTTAGTGCTTGAAATGGATTTTGCTCTAAGGTACAAATGGCCTGTCAAGAGAACATGAAAGGAGAGAGATGATGAAAAGATCCGGCCTGCTGATCGGTGTTTTATGCCTCCTGCTGGCCCTGTCCGCCTGCGGTTACAAAAGCCAGAAACAGGGCGCCTTGATCGATGACGCACGGGTGCAGGAAAGTGTTGTCGACGGCAAGACAACAAAGTCGGACGTGGTGCTTGAATTCGGTCCCCCTACCAAAACCATGGATAACGAGAAGATGTTTTTCTATACCTGGTCGGAAACAAGCAAATCCAGCATACCGCTGTACGGCGGGGAGACCACCGTCACCCATAACCTCATCATTCTCTTCGATGACAAGGGGGTCGTGAAGAGCCACAAGATCACCCAGACCGCGGGAGAGTCCAAGGCCGGCTTCGGCGGTCAGAAGGATAAGTAATCAAGCCCCTTGACTTCGATCACCCGGCAGAACTTTTTCCTGCCGGGTGATAATCCCTCTTCATTCCGCCTCATATCCGGCTTTCCGGATCCGCTCCGCGATGATCTTGCGGTCAATGGGTTTGTCTTCGTCGTAAGTGGCCTCGCCGGATTGGAGATCCACCTTCACATTTTTTATTCCCTCAATAGCCTGCAGGGCATTGGTCACGCGCATGACACAGTGATTGCAGGACATCCCCTTGACTTTGATCGCCGACATGGACTGCCCTCCTTTCGCTTATTCCAGCGTTTCCCATTCTTCCAGGCTGCCTGGAGCCTGTTCTCCATCGCCGCGGTCCCAGTCGAGCCATCCGGTGCACCGGAGACAGACCGCCTCCGCGGCCTTCCCAGGGGTCTCGTACGAGCCGAGCCACATGCCGCCGACGCATAACTCGTAGCCGCTGGGGACCGTTATGTCTACGCCGATGGTAAACGTTCCCGTACTGGATCGGAAAACATACATTGCGTAAAACCCCCGTTCAGAGTTTAACAGGCTGTTGAAAAGCATTTTTTCAACGCCCTTTAGTGTCTAAAGTTCAAAAACGAAATGCATATGACTTAGAGCTGGAAATAACGATCCATGAGGGCCCGATCGGATATATCCTTTTCCCGAGCATCCCCTTCAGCCCTTGATACAGCCCAGGGCCCTCAGCCTGGCGACCTTTCTGGAAATTCCGGCCTCGTGGCAGACATTCACCACCTCATGAATATTTTTGTATGCCTCGGGCATCTCTTCGGACAGGGTCCCCTTGCCCGCGGCCATGACGATCACTCCCCGATCCGACATCTCTCTGCGGATGGACCGCCCCCTGCCCGCTTTCATTGCCTGGGAACGGCTCATGACCCTTCCCGCGCCGTGGCAGGTGCTTCCGAAAGTCTCCTGAAAAGCCTTCTCGGTCCCCGCAAGAACGTAGGAGCCCGTTCCCATGTCGCCGGGTATCAGCACCGGCTGTCCGGACTTGCGGTAGATATCCGGCAGGGAGGGGTGCCCGGGCGGAAAGGACCGCGTCGCCCCCTTGCGGTGGACGCAGACTTTCGTATTTTTTCCCTCCACAGGCAGCTCTTCGAACTTGGCGATGTTATGACAGACGTCGTAGACAAGCCGCATCCCCAGGTCCGCCGGGCTTCTGCGCAGCGTCCTTTCAAACACCTCCCTCGTCCAGTGCATGAGCACCTGGCGGTTCGCCCAGGCGTAATTGGCCGCGCAGGCCATGGCGGCAAAATATTCTTTTCCCTCCCGGGAGTCCAGGAAGGCGCAGGCCAGCTGCCGGTCCGGCAGAGGGAATCCAAGCTTCGGGATCAGCTTGACGAGCCTGGCCAGATAATCATCGCAAACCTGATAACCGAGCCCCCGGGAACCGGAATGGATCATGACCACCACCTGGTCTTTTTGCAAGCCGAAGGCCGCGGCAATGGTTTCATCAAAAACCTCATCGACAACCTCTATCTCGAGAAAATGGTTTCCCGAGCCCAGGGTACCGAGCTGCTCCCGGCCCCTCTCCAGAGCCCTCTGACTGACCTGGTCTGGATCGGCCCCCTCCATCCTGCCGCCGTCTTCCGTCGTATACAGATCCGATTCCGTCCCGAGCCCCGCCTTCACGGCCCATCTGGAACCGTCGTGAAGGACTTTTTTCTCTTCGCTCACGGAGAGCTTGAGCGGTCCCTTGGATCCCACGCCCGAGGGGATATCCCTGTATAGGGCCGCCACCAGATCCTCCAGGCGGCCCCTGATTTCCTCAAAGCGGAGTTTCGTCGCCACGAGGCGGCACCCGCAATTGATATCGTAGCCCACTCCTCCGGGAGAGATGACGCCGTCGTTCAGATCAAAAGCGGCCACCCCCCCGATGGGAAAACCATAGCCCCAGTGCATGTCAGGCATGGCGAGGGAATATTTCAATATCCCGGGAAGGTGGGCCACGTTCGCGACCTGCTTCGGGCTCTCGTCCCTGCCCATTTCCTTCATCAGCCGCTCGCTGGAATAGACCATACCGGGCACGCGCATTCCTCCCGACGCGGGGATGAGCCAGCGGTTGTCATCCATTTTCTGGAGCTTTATCTCAGACATCAAAAATCACTTTCCCCTGCCACCCATGCTCCGTTTTCCGGACTTCGGCCCGGTGATAGGTCACAGCCTTGATCTCTCTCTTGAGAGGATGTCTGCCTGGATCAAAGAACTCGCCTTGAACATCCCCCGTGAGATGACGGTCATCGATTTCATCGATGGAAAAATATTTCAGGAGCAGTTTCTCGCCGTTGAAGAGATAGAGAACCTCCCGAAGATAATTGATCAGCAGGTCCTCCCGGTCGGCGCCCTCAACAGAGATCCTGCGGCTTTCTTTCGGCTGCACGGAATGGAGATCGGCCATGAGATCGAAGGCAGCAAAAGCGGCATGGATGAAAAGCGCCTTCTGAGTCTCCCCGAAGATCTCGATTCCCAGGTCCGCCGTATGATCGAAGATGCGATACCGTTTCATGCTTCATTCAAACCCTTTTCAGGCTGTTGAAAAACGCCCATCCCCGCCTTCGCGGGGACGGCGTCTGCGGCGTTGTGCTGCGTGGTTCGACACAAGCTCACCATGACAACAAAGGAGGATTGGATCCCCGCCACAGCCTGTCCTTGAAGTTTTTAATCGGGGGCGGGGATGACGTTTTGATGGAAATTACGAGTTTTTCAACAACCTGTTAGAAATGCCGGGCGGAGAATCCTGAGAAGCGAATTAAATTTTTTCGGGTCACCGTTCTTATCGAGCACAGCGTCCGCAAGTTCAACTGTTTGAGTCCGCTTTAAGCGGACGAGTTTTGAACTTGCAGCGGCGTGAGATTTAGAACGGTCGAGAAAATTTACCTGAGATTCGAAGGGTTCTCTGTCCGGCATTTTTCTAACTTACTCTTCCTTTTCACCGTTCTCCACGGCTTCCTCCGCCTCGCTCTCCTCTTCTCTCTCCCCCTCTTTGCCGCTTCCCCGCTCGGTCCTGGCCATTCCCACGACCTTCTCATCAGCCCCGATCTCTATGAGCTTGACTCCCTGCGTATTGCGATGGAGGATGCGGATCTCGTCGACGCGCA